>CANJRM010000138.1 GCA_947476645.1 Bacteroidota bacterium | reverse complement strand
TATTTGTTCTTCGATACTGCTAAAACTTACCTGATATCGGTTGACCGCTTGTATGTAATCCATACGCAATATTCGTACAGTTAAAGCAGTTGTGCAAGAATAATTTTGCTTATCTGCATGTGGATAGTAAATTCACGGTCTGCCGTTAGCAGCAATAAAAAAATGGAGAAGGCGATAAATAAAGAGGATTACTGCACTACCTGCCCCGACTGCCACGGCAGGGGCACAAAGCGCAGAAAACTGCGCAAGAACATACGCCTGCGCTACCAAACTGCCTTGCAACAATTTGAAAAAACAAAAGGCGAAGGCATGGCTCCGGTTCGCCCCAAAGGGTCTCTTTATACCTGCTTAAATTGTAACGGCTCAGGCTTGGTTCACTCCACCACCCCACCCATAGCCGATACACAAAACTATCCGCACTTGGCTATTATTGGTGGTGGTATTGGCGGCATAGCGTTGGCCGTAGCTTGTTTGCACCGCAGCATTCCCTTTACTCTTTACGAACGCGATAGCAGCTTTAATTCCCGCTCTCAGGGCTATGGGCTTACGTTGCAGCAAGGTGGTAAAGCTATAGCCGCATTGGGTATTCAATCGTTACAAGAAGGGGTAATTTCAACCCGGCATGTGGTGCATACTACAGCAGGAAAAGTAATAGGGGAATGGGGAATGAGAAAGTGGGTGCCGGTAGTTGACCAAAAGTATAGCAAGCGCAGAAATATACATATAGCCAGGCAGTCGTTACGCTTAGCTTTGCTGGAGCAACTGGGTGGAGTGGAGGCCGTGCAATGGGGGCATCAATTAATAGATTTTAAAGAACGGGAGGGCGAAGGGGTTGAACTTAGCTTTGAGGTAAACGGGCAAGTGAAGACTGCCAAAGCCGACCTGGTAGTTGGAGCAGATGGTATTCGCAGTGCCGTGCGCAGGTTGCTTATTGGTGACGATGTTTCGCCCTTGCGTTACCTGGGCTGTATAGTCATACTAGGTATTTGTCCTTTACAGTATCTCGAAAGTGTTGAAAGTTCTTTGCTCGATTCGGCTACGGTATTTCAAACCGCTAACGGCAACGAGCGAATATACATCATGCCTTTTTCGGCAAACTCGGTCATGTGGCAGCTTAGTTTCCCCATGCCGGAAAAAGAGGCAATGGCATTGAGTGCTTCGGGGGCTGAGGCACTTAAGCAGGAAGCCTGTCGCAGAACGCAGTGGCACCATCCCATTCCTCAAATTTTAGCAGCAACTATGCCAGCGCTGGTTTCCGGTTATCCGTTGTATGACCGCGAACTACTCGCGCCTGAATTATTAAGAAAGGGAGACCGGGTTACGCTTATTGGCGATGCCGCTCACCCTATGAGTCCGTTTAAAGGGCAGGGAGCTAATCAAACACTGCTTGATGCACTTGCGCTGGCTCGTGCTATTTCAAAAGCATGCAGACCTTTATCGAAATGGCGCGAAGTTGGACTGAGGGAAACGATGCTGACAGCGTTTGAATCAGAAATGTTAGAGCGCTGTGCTTCTAAAGTAAAAGACTCAGCAGATGCTGCCGAGTTCTTACATTCCGAAATTGTACTGCATGAGGCTGATGAACCAAGAGGGCGAAACAGAAAGAGAAAAGAGGAATAAAAAGAACAGTAGTGTCATTTTCATGCCGCAATATGCTTCGGCAAATACAGACCCCGCGAAGACAAAAAATAAATTTGTTTTGCCCCTGTGAAACCTAATCACCATCAAAAATGAGTAAACAAAAAACTATTTATTCTACGGTAGAAAAAGAATGTATTAACCTGCTCGACTGGCTGCTTAAAAAACTAGAAACCATGGAACAGCAAGGCGAAAACATAGGCGAAAACGGCAAGAAACTCACGAGGTTGTTTATTGAAAACAAAGACCGTATTGAAGCCCGCGCCCTCAAGCGCATGCGCGAAGCCGAAGAATGGAAACGAATTGATTTAACCGATACCGACCGCGGCTTATTAAAAGAGTCAATGGAAGCAGGTAAAAAGACCGATGAAAAACTGGTTGACATACAAACTGCCCTGCTTCGCGAAAAATTCAAATTGCTCAACTGGGGCAAGGCTGCTGAAAAGCCAAAAGATAAAGGCAAAAAGAAATAAAATGCGAAAGTCGATTCATCTCCCGTGTTAGCTATCGTCACCGGGAAGCGCAATAGCATCACTTTTATATTTTTATAGCTTAGTGGTTACAACAGAAAAACTATGGCAGAACACAATCCAAACGCACGGTTAGAAATGTTTAGCGATGGCGTATTTGCCATTGCTTTAACCCTGCTCATTATTGATATTAAAATACCGGCAACAGCCGAAATAAACAACACGGCACAGATGTGGCTCGCCCTGGTACACATTGTTCCCTCCATACTTGCTTTTGTATTAAGCTTCGCTATCATTCTCATTACCTGGGTCAATCATCACAATGCTTTTAAGCTGGCAAAAAAATCATCGCCTGCATTTATGTATGCCAACGGGTTGCTGTTGCTTTCAGTTGTTTTTATTCCATTCCCCACTTCATTAATTGGCGAATACATTTTAACCGACCATGCAGCTCCTGCAGTTATTATTTACAACCTGGTGCTTATCCTTCAATCGCTGGGCTGGGTGGCTATATGCACTTCGGGGCTTAACGCCAATATGGGTCACAGCCAAAAAGTAATTGATGAAATACGCAAAAACAGAATCTACGCTTATTACTCAGTGGTGGGTTATTTGGCTTTAGTAGTGCTGTCTGTTTGGTTTCCTGTACCCGTTGTTATCATTACCGTACTGCTCTGGATTTTGTGGCTCGTGGTTGGTATAAATATTAAGCACCACGTAGAAGAATAAGAAAAACATCGCATGCTCCCCGAACAATTCATTACTTCTTACGAACTTGCATTAGCCAGTCAACAATGGAAAAATGTAGAACCATTGATTCATGCAAATGCCTGTGTTACCTTCTCTACGGGTACCGTGCACAAAGGTATTGAAGCCATCAAACAAGCTTACAAGAAAAACTTCTCCGCCATTAAAAATGAAAAGTATTCGGTTACCGATGTGCATTGGGTTACTAAGAATAATCACACAGCGGTTTATCTTTTCAGTTTCCATTGGCAAGGAATAATCAATGGCGTGCAAGCCGAAGGTTCTGGCAAAGGAACAGCTACCTTAGTTTTTGAAGAAGCTCAATGGAAATTAATAGCAGAACATCTTGGCGCGGGGAAATAATAAACGAATCATTCCATGGAACTGATAGAAGACAAAACTTTCGACAAGCATAATTTTACTGAAAGCCCTCTGGCAAAAGCCGAATACGAGCGTTGTGTTTTTAAAAACTGTGACTTCTCCAACACAAACCTCGAAGGCACAAAATTCATTGACTGTGAGTTTATGGCTTGCAATATAAGTCTGGCCACACTTTCAAAAACAGGTTTCAGGGAGGTGAAGTTTAAGGATTGTAAAATGCTTGGGCTTCTGTTTTACAATTGCAATCCATCGGGTTTCACAGTTAGTTTCGATAATTGCAATCTCAATCACTCTTCGTTTTATCAAACAAAAAACAAGAACACATTTTTTACAAACACACAGCTAAACGAAACCGATTTTACCGAGTGTGATTTGACTAATACTGTTTTCGATAACTGTGACTTAATGAATGCAAAGTTCGAAAGTGCCATTCTTGAAAAGTGTGACTTCACCACTTCCTTCAATTACTCCATCGACCCCGCTATAAACAGAATCAGGAAAGCGAAGTTCTCCTTGCAAGGCATACCGGGTCTTTTAGATAAGTATGATATTGAAATAGAGAACTAGTCAAAAAACAAATGCTATTTTTGAAAAAAGCGAACAACCATCAATCACAATAAACATGTAGAGCAAAACGCGTGTGTCTTTTCGCGAATGGAAAATAAGAAGTAAAATTTGACGAACGAAAAAACCTATATCCAATATCCTTTGCCGTAGTTGACAAGTATCTCTTCTCCACTTTTGATGGTGCGGGTGGCTTCTAAATACATAGAGTGGTCATCGGCAGAACGGAACAGGGCATTGTTTACTAGACCAGGAGTTGAGGTTTTTCCTTTGGCATCATTTGCAAAGCGCGCTTCGCCCTGCACTTCAATACAATCACCGGTGCCATCATTAAGTTCAAGCAGGTAATCGTTTTCAGAATGAGATTCTTCAATTTCTTTTACGGTAATTCTGGGTCCTGTAACATGCACTATCAAATGCCCGCGCTTAATATCTTCTGCGGCAAATAATCCTATACCTGCTCCCGCTATACGCGACTCACTCAAACTTACTTTTTTACGACTCATGCTTACTTACTGTTTTTAAAGGGCGGCAAGGATAATCGAATATTGTGATAGTAAACTATGTAAACACGAATCGTTACAGTTTATTTTGCAAAAACATTTTCCCTAGTAATATAAACTACCTTCATAACCTATTGGCTGTATGCGATAGAATAAAACCTTTCTATTGCAAGCCAACTTCGATACTCTTATCAATAGTTTTATAGCAGACGAAGTAGGCATTGCCGAAAATTTTTTGAGTGTTCCTTTAGCTGCATTTCTGAAACAGAATTTATTAGCACTTTATAAAAGCGATAAACTTCATAACGCGGGCACAGGTAATGCCACAGTAATTCTGCAAGACAAAATGGTGCGCAGCGACAAGATTCACTGGCTCGACCCGTTGCGCGAAAACCTGCACGAGACTTCTTTCTTTAAGCTAATGGATAGCTTTATAAAGTACTTAAACGATACCTGCTACACAGGTATAACGGGTTATGAGTTTCACTACACACTTTACGAAAAGGGAAGTTTTTATAAAACGCATTTTGACCGTTTTAAAAACAACAGCAGCCGTGCATACTCCATGGTTATGTATTTGAATGCTGACTGGAAACAAGCTGATGGTGGTGAACTATGCATTCATCACAGCGACCATCTTCAAAATATTTCTCCCATGAATGGTAAGTGCGTGTTCTTTAAAAGCAGCAATTTGCTGCACGAAGTGCTACTTACGCACGAACCGCGATTGAGTATTACGGGATGGTTAAAAACAGATTAGAAACGATTATTGCGCTATACCTATTTTGGCGTTCGCCATTGCTTTTTTAGCTGTGTTTAGTAAACGAACAGTATACAATCCCGTATTCAACACACCAACATTTAAGTTAGATTTTGCGCTGGTTATTGTTTCACTCAGTACTAATTTGCCTAGTGCATCAAACACTTCAATGCTTCCGCCAATTAGTTTCTGATCGGTTTCAATAGTCATAAAATCAGCCGCAGGGTTTGGGTAAATATTCACCTTCAATCCCTCTTCAAGCACTTCAATGCCGGTACAGAGTCTTGCAAAAATAACTTGTGTAACACTTGCAGTGCAACCGTAAACATTAGTTACAGAATACGTAACATCGTTAGGTCCTGCAACAGCAGCCGAAGGATTAAAATTACCTGCGCTATCTACTGCATCGCCTATAAATATTCCTGTTGGGGGTGTAGCACCTGTTAAGGTAATTACTGCTGAATTTAAGCAAACCGTATCCTGCGATGCAGCAACAGTATAACTAACTGCCGGAAGTGGATTGAGTGTAATATGCATTGAATCGGAAGTGTAAACATTACCTCCATTAGTTACCTGCACATAATACGTTCCTTCTGTAACCGAGAAAAATTGAGGAGCAGCAGCTGCATTTACCGGCACATCATTTCTAAACCACTGATAGGTATTAGGCGGCATATTGTCTGTTCTGAAACGAACGGTATCGCCATCACAAATTTCCACATCGGTACCAGGATTGATGTATGCTTTAAACGCAGTATCTAAACCCAGAAAACTGAAATCATCTAACCACAGTTGCGATTCTAAAACGCTGGTTTGCGATGAAGTGGCAATGCCCTGCACTAACAAAGTATCGGGAGCAAGAGCAGAATGATAAGTAATCTTTGCTGTGAACACGGTGAAAGAAGAAACATCTGCTATAGGCACTCTGATATTGCCAATAACTATGCGACCACCCGGAGTCCATTTAGTTAACGTAACTGCAACATTACCTGTATCCGTGCCACCTGGTCCGCTGGTATATTTTGCTGCAAAGCGAACTGAATCGGGACGGTCAGTATAAGCATAACCTGAAATGGTAGGTGAAAAAGTGCCGAGGTCGAAACCTATGGTTCCAAGGCTAACTACACCTGGTATATCCTGTGCACCAAATGGTGTAGTTACATTTTTGTTAGTTAAGCGAACCGAACTGCTACCCGCATAAACATTAGCTGCTGCTGTATCCTGTTCAGCCGTAGTGGGGTCTGGCAATCCAAACCCAACTAATATACCATCCGATGTTCCCCATGCTGTTGGTTCACCAGTGTTCCATGTTTCGAAACTTGCGTTTGGAATTGGTGCTTGCGCAAAAATTAAATTGGTCAAGAAAAAAGAGAAAGCAGCGAGTGTGTATATTTTTTTCACAGTATATATTTTGGGCGAATTTAAAAACCTTTTTTTCTTACCACCGCTATTCAAACTATAACTCAACCAAATGCATTTTTTTATCTTTGAACTGCATGGCTTGCCCTCCTCCTAAAAACGAGTTTTTTTATTTTGATGCCAATGGCTTAATGGTGATGACTGAGAAGTATCATCTCAACCGCGGTTTCTGCTGCAACAGCGGTTGCCGGCATTGTCCTTATGGGTTTAAGAAAAAAGAAGGTGGCACAGAAAATAAAGAAGAAAAGAAAAAGCAGTGAAAAACATTTTGGCCAACATATATATGT
>CANJRM010000137.1 GCA_947476645.1 Bacteroidota bacterium | reverse complement strand
TTCCTTCACGCTCCGCACACTGATGAGCAAAGAGCTTTTGAATATAAGGAAGCGAGGGTTTTGTTTTGAATAACTACTCGAACGATTTAAACACCTTAGGCAGGTAGTAAATAATATCGCTGGCTTTCATAGCGGTTTCGCCTAATTCACGTTTAGCATAATCACCTGCAAGTCCATGAACATACACCGCTATAATAGCTGCATGTAATCCAGAATAGTTTTGCGCAATCAATGCTGTAATAATTCCTGTTAGCACATCGCCACTTCCGCCTTTTGCCATGCCTGCATTGCCTGTGCTGTTGAAATAAACTTTGCCATCCACAGAAGACACAGAAGTATGTGCCCCTTTCAACACAACAACAACTCCGTATTTTTTAGAAAACTGTTTCTGCTTTTCCAGTTTCTCTTCATCATCTTTCCATTCACCAACTAAGCGCTTAAACTCTCCGGGATGCGGAGTAAGCACCGAACCTTTAGGGATAAGATTCAAATAATTTTTGTTAGCAGAAATAATATTGAGCGCATCTGCATCAAGCACGAGCGGCTTATTCAGTTTCAGTAGTTCATAAACAAAATTAATAGCACTGCTATTTGTTCTAACTCCCGGACCAACTGCAATGGAATTAAAACGACTCACATCAGGAACTGAAAACAAATGAGAATCGCCATCAACCAAACACATAGCTTCAGGAGCGGAAGTTTGTAGAATATCATAACCGCATGCGGGTACAAGAGCGGTAACCAAACCCGCACCGCTTCGCAAAGCAGCTTTAGTAGCAAGAACCGCAGCACCCATTTTTCCAAAACTCCCGGCAGCAATTAATGCGTGACCGTAATTTCCTTTGTGCGAAAACTTTTCGCGCTTCTTAAAAAACGATTTAGCAAAATCTTTAGTGATGAAGAAATAATCGGAAGGAAGTTTCTCTTCGTAACTTTTATTCAAACCAATTTCATTTAAAACAAAATCAGGAACATATTTTCCATTTACAGAAAAAAAGAAGGAAAATTTAGGGGCGTGAAAAGTAAAAGTGTAAGTGGATTGCACTATTACATCTTTTGAATTATTCAGCTTATCACAAAACAAACCTGATGGAACATCAACAGAATAAACTTCAGCTTTCGATTTGTTGATGGTGTTTATCACAGCAGCAGAAATTCCATCAACCGCTCTCGATAAACCGCTTCCGAAAATGGCATCTACTATTACGTCTGTTTTTTTGATTAACGGAATTTGCTTCGCAGTTTTAACGAAGTTGATTTTGCTTTTGTCAATTCGCTTTTGATTGAGCGCAAAATCTTTACTTGGTTTAGGTGAGTGTTCAACTACAAAAACTTTTACGTCATAGTTCGCTTCAAGCAACATTCGCGCAATGGCTAATCCATCACCACCGTTATTTCCTTTTCCGCAAAAAACTAAAATGCGTTTATCTTTTTCTACAATCGAAGTAAGGCATGTAAAAAACTGAACAGAAGCCCGCTCCATCAATTCAAGAGAAGAAATCTTTTCCTGCTTTATAGAATAATTATCAAGTTCATGAACTTGGGTGGCGGTCAAAATTTTCACAGGCATGAAGATAGCTTATGACTCAACAGCTACCAAGTTTTACGTGGTTCAATTGAGGCAAAAAATTAGTTAATCAATAGCTTCTGTAAAAGAAAAAGAGCCTCACCTTTTCCCAAGGCGGGCTCTCTAATTAAACAAAATAAGGTGTTGTTATTTTCCTAAGAATACCCGTTTAGTAGTTGTTTGCTCTCCGTCTTTAACCGAAACCATATAGTAACCAACGGGCTGCTCTTCTAAAGAAACAGTTGACATTTGTGCAGTTATTGGTGAATTATAAACCGACTGACCAATCAAATTGTAAACCTGCATCAGCGTATTGTTGTTTGTAACATCATTCAGATTAACCACTACTGATTTTTCGTGTGCCGAAATACTTACTGCTTTCTTTTCTACTTCGTTCACAGCAAGCGCTTGTGATACGGTGATTACAATTTGTGCATTGTCAATACATCCTACACTGTTTGAGCATTTTAAGTTCACTTGATAAACACCTGGCTCATAGTAAGCTAAAGTAGGGTGCGCAATTCCGTAGATTAAAGTGCCGTCACCAAAATCCCATTCAAATTGATTTGAGTTTGGAGCTACAGCACTAAAATCAACTTCTTGTCCCGTTGAAACCAATACTGCAGATGCCTGAATATTTGCAACAATGTAATTTCCGTTGATGTGAAAAGGAATTGTGGTAGTGTAAGAACCATAGATGTAAGACATATAGTAATCGCCTTCTGCCAAACCTGTGAAATTGTATGCCCCTGTAATGTTGTTGTAAGAACCAACAGAATTATTGAAAGCATCGAAGAGCTGGCAACTTGTCCAGGTAATCGAATTATCAGCAGTTACACTCAATGCGCCATCATTATTTAAACATCCTGCTATTGTTAAAGTAACTGAAACAGGATACGATACATGAAGAAAGAAACGACCTGTTGCAGGTTCAGTTGCGAGCATTTGTGCCTGATAAAAATTAGTGCGCATATCGGTAAATCTTCCGTTAGCTCGGTCTTCTAAACGAATAATTGAAGTTGGGTCGAAGTTGGTAAGGTTAGGCGCTGTAATAGTAAAGAGTCCGTCAGCATCTACATCTACTCCTATACTAACCATTTCAGAACTTGATAAAGTTCCTATACCATTAATAGAGCAAGGAATATTGTTTATGCTTTCAGAGTAGATAACAGGAACACCTGCTACACCACTGAAAATTTTCTGCGCGTCTTCTGCATAGATATATGCAGGATCAATGTTTTGGTCGAAGTAAACTGTTGCTTCATCAATGTTTCCGGCAGGAGCTTGTATGCGAAGCTTTATCTGCTTTTTGTTTTGTGTAGCAAATACACTCGAAGAAAGTGTAGCGAAAATCAGTGTAAAAATTAATACTCTCATGGTGACCGTTTTAGCTTGTTCGTTAATGTTCCTTCATTCCCGATGGTCCCAATTGTCATCTTCAAGTTCCACGTTGCGTTTGACAGTTTCATTTACGGCATACAATCTCAAAAGGTTTCACACAAGTAAATTATTGTGTCAATGTTTTATTCACATGTGCGATACAAACAAGTTGTGGTATGTGCTGCAAAATGTGTGGGTTTAAAATGAAACAGTCAGTATTCCGTCTTGTTAGCATCAAACGCTAAATTTCTTACGTTTGCGCCCTCAATTTTTAAAAGATGTTCAATAAGAATAAAGAAACGGTTATAGGATGGATTTTGATAGTGGTGCTGATGCTTGCTTTTGTTTTCTATCAGCAAAAGAAAATGGCAAGCGACCAAAAACTAAAACTGGAGCAGAAGAAAACAGAACAGATTCAAAATGCTCAACTCAAGAGCGATAGTATAAAGACTGCAAATACTGTTGCTGCTACCGCAAACGGAACCGTTGATTCAACATTAACTTCTCAAACATCTGCACCTACCGATTCATCAGCATTGCAACTACAATACGGTGCCTTTTCAAATGCAGCTAAAGGCGAGGAAAAACTTTTTGTAATTGAAAATGATGTAGAAAAAATAACGCTTACCTCTAAAGGTGCGCAGATAAAAAGTATTGAACTCAAGAACTATAAAACATGGGATAAGCAACCGCTTATTCTTTTCACTGACAAAACAAATTCACTTAGCTATCAGTTTCCTATTGACAACAACCGCGTAATTGATACCAAGGATTTTTACTTTGAACCTGTTGGTGAAAGTTTTTCTGTAACAGGCGAAGCTTCTAAATCTTTCGCACTGCGCTTAAATGCAGGCGATGGAAAATTCATTGAACAGAAATACACACTCAAGGGGAATTCTTATTTACTGAACTACGATGTAACCCTGAATGGACTTAACTCTATCATTCCTTCGAACAATACTTTTATTAATGCCGTTTGGGAAAACACCTTGGCAAACCTTGAGAAAAATATTGATTTGGAAAGAAGATACAGTGCTCTTTATTTCCGCTACAACCAAAGCGATGTAGCGCATTTGAATGAAGATAAAGAAGAAGACGAATTGGTTTTTGATACTCCTATTGAGTGGATTTCATACAAGCAACAGTTTTTCAATACTACTCTTTTCAGCAAAGGCGAATTCCACCGCGGCAAACTGAAAACGCACTTCACAAAAGACAATCACAGTTTTGTAAAACGATATAACGCCAGTTTCACTTTACCTTACAGCAATAGCGGAAAATCTTCGTATGCTTTTCAACTTTATACAGGACCAAACAGCTATAACAAACTTGCTGCGCTCGATAAAGACGTTCAGAACATTATTAAACTGAGTGCCGATTTCTGGATGTTTAACTGGATAAAATACATCACGCGTTTTATCATTTGGGTTTTCAGTTGGTTCGATAGTATTCACCTCAACTATGGTATCATCATTCTATTGATGACCTTAATTCTGAAAGTTGTTCTGCATCCGCTTACAGCCAAATCAATTGAGAGTGCCGCTAAAATGAAAATTCTTGCTCCTGAATTAGCTGCGCTCAAAGAAAAGTATGGCGATGACCAGGGCAAGATGGGTCAAGAGCAAATGAAGCTTTATAACAAAGCGGGTGTAAGTCCCTTTGGTGGTTGTCTTCCGCTATTGATTCAAATGCCTATTCTAATGGCTATGTATTATTTCTTCCCCGCTTCAGTGGAGTTGCGTCAGCAATCATTCTTGTGGGCGAGTGATTTATCGAGTTACGATTCGATATATACTTTTCAAAAGGCATTACCGCTTATTGGCGACCACATCAGTTTGTTTACTATACTAATGACGATTACTTCTATTCTACAGGCAGTCATGAACAGCCAGATGAATGTAATGGCAAATCAACAGCCGGGTATGCAATACATGCCTTACATTATGCCGGTGATGTTGATGTTTATGTTCAACAGTTTCCCTGCGGCATTAACTTACTACTATCTCTTGCAAAATCTTTTGGGCGTAGCGCATCAATGGTTGATTCAGAAATTCTTCATTAACGAAGAGAAACTGCATAAGCAAATTGAGGAGAACCGAAAGAACCCTAAGCAACCGAGCGGCTGGGCTAAGAAATTAGCTGAAGTGCAAAAACAGGCAGAGCAAAGAGGAAAGGGGAAGAAATAACTTACAGCAGCCTTTATCAACAATAAAGGCGCAACCTTGCGGTTGCGCCCTCCCACTATGACGAAAGCAAAAAGCTGTTACAGGCTTCTTTGTTCGGCAGGGTCACTTGGCGGACCATCGCCTAAGTTGTTAGAACCATACACCCTGAAATAATACAAAGCCCCCGGAGTTAAACCCGTAACATCGAATGAGGAGCGACTGGTTTTACCAATCGGTGTCCAGGTACCTGTAGCAGGATTACTGCTCATTTCAATAAAGTTCATGCGCGAATAAGCAATCTTCTTATAACGCAATTTTACTTTACCGGGACCTGTTGGTGCCGTGCGCAGATTCAACGGCTTGTCTACTTCGTGTGAAGCACCTTTACCTTTGCGCACTTCAAAGCCTGCGCTTTGAATCTTCTCGGCATCACCCTCGCTTTGCTTCTGAATATCATACGACAATTGGCGTATGACATTTTCTGCACTCAGCATCAGTGTTTCGCGATGCGGAATGAGTGCCAGATTACCTGCATCAATAGCAATGATGGTTTCACCCAGGTCATCGGCTAAGGTTTGCAAAACCGCTATGGGCGGTGTGGTGGTTGGAAAAAACGCATTGCCCGTTAGCTTATCAATGTGAAGCGTTAAACGCAATTGCATTTTAACGCCTGTTTTCACCTCTTCTAAGGCTAACTTAATCAATACCAATACAAATAATGGTTCTAAAACTGTTTGCTGTTTTTGCAACCGGTTTACACGGTCGCGGTTTCTTGCCCGCATCAGCTTACGCGGACGTTTATTTCTAGTTTTCATAGATTCAAAATTTAGTCGTTCAATAAATAATAAGAGAATGCTCTTGTGCAGTGCCGCCAGTAGTAATGTATTTAGTTCAAAATAAACACAGGTTCCTGCGCTGCGGAATCCCTCCGCTAAGGATGGCAACCGCTATTGATAGCAGCAACAGAGATGGAAAGTGCCTCTGCCGCGTATAGCATAGCTATGCGGTTTAAATTTAAATACCGGATGGCTGAAAAACTGTTTGAGAAAATTCAGCAGATACATACCCGGCAACAACAGCCATGCGAAATAACTGCTCTGCGGAAACAGTTTGCCTACCGCTATAATAGGTAAGAGATGATATGTATTTACACCTAACACTTGTTTTAGTATTTAGCTTATAAACGCAAGCACATTTTAGATATTGTGTAAAACACATTGGCTTTGAAAAAAATGACAATTCTATGACATTGAGAGAAGAAATGAGGTGTGAATAAACGAAGTCAGAGACTTCGGTTTATTGGAATGTTCCAAGTCATTCCCGATGAAACATACGGGACGAAACACCTACGGAAGACTTGGAACAGCGGGTATTTACCTTGCTCTGTAAGCCTTCCACCGGTTCCACCAGTTCAATATATCTTCATGTATTTTACCTTTAATAAGCCATGCCAAACCAAACGCCCACAGGGCTATGGTTTCAAGAAAAAAAAGCACCGCGGTATTGTGTAAAGGATATCGCTCTTTAAAACATTCATCGGCTATTGCATTTGCCAGCATAACCCCTATGCTTACAAACATTACTATACCCATAGCGCGATAGAATTTTATTTCCTTTTGCCTGTTTGAAGGGTCAAGTATATTGACAAACTTAAAGCACAACATATAAGCCAGTACTATAAAAAATAACAGCGCGCTTATCAGGTGTGCGGCATATACC
>CANJRM010000136.1 GCA_947476645.1 Bacteroidota bacterium | reverse complement strand
GAAGAAGGACATCATTAATTAAAATATTCAACTCTTTCATTCACTTTTAAAATCAAACAACATGCTTAACACAGTATTATTAGCAGAAGGTCTTGGAATCGGTTACGGAATTGCAGCACTTGGTGCAGGCGTTGCCGCTCTTGGAGCAGGTGTTGGTATCGGACAAATCGGTAAAGGCGCTCTCGAGTCAATCGCTCGTCAGCCAGAAGCTATCAACGACATCCGTTCTAACATGATTTTGACTGCAGCCCTTGTAGAAGGTGCGGCTTTCTTCGCTATGGTGGTTGGTCTCTTGGTAGTATTCAAGAGCTAATCAAAATTCTTTCGGGTAACGAAAGCGGTTGGCTTAGTTACCCGAATTTTTTCTTTGATTTTTGATTTTTAAACTTTGAAATTTATTTAAAATGGAATTAGTAAAACCCGCGATAGGACTTATTTTCTGGATGTGCGTTACATTCAGTATTCTCCTTTTCATTCTCACCAAGTTTGCCTGGAAACCAATTTTGGCAATGATTAAAGAGCGTGAGCAAACAATTGAAAACTCATTGAACGAAGCCAACAAGGCGCGCGCAGAAATGAGTCAGTTGGTAGCGAAGAACGAAGAGCTTTTAAATCTGGCAAAGGAAGAGAGAAATAAAATTTTGCATGAAGCAAAAGAAGCCGCTGAAAAAGTGAAGACAGATATCGTAGCTCGTGCGCAAAAAGAAGCTGAAGAAAAAATTCAGATGTCTTTCCGCGAAATTGAAATTCAGAAAAAAGCAGCTATTGCCGAAATCAAAAATTCGGTTGGTTTGATGGCGCTTGAAATTGCTGAGAAAGTAATTCGCAAAGAACTTAAAGGCAATTCAGAACAAGTAGAGTTTGTAAATAAATTGGCGAAAGAAAGTAACCTCAATTAAAAGCGGCAGTAGGCACTTGCAGTAAGCAGTAAATACAGAATACAAAAAATGAGTTCACATAGATTAGCCACGCGATATGCCAAATCACTTATTCAGCTTGCTGAAGAGAAAGGTTTGTTGAGTGAAGTTTACAAAGACATTCAAACCACCGATGCAATTTTTGAAGGCAGCCGCGATTTGAAGTTGATGTTCAAGAGCCCCATTATTCCTGCCGATAAAAAATTAGCGGTGGTGAAGAAATTGTTTGAAAGCAGAGTGCACGAAATGCTTTTCCGTTTTATGACTTTGATGATTAAGAAAGGAAGAGAGTCGCACTTTCACGATATGGTGAGTGCTTTTATTGTTCAATACAATGTTATAAAAGGCATTACTCCGGTAACCATTACTTCAGCAGTGAAGTTAGATGCAGGTTTGGTTCAAAGCATTCTTGCTTCATTGAAGAAAAAAGAAAACCTACAGGAAGTAGAATTAGTTGAAGTAATTGACGAAACGTTGATTGCCGGTTTTGTTCTCAAATATGAAGACAAAATGATTGACAACAGTGTTCGCAAAAATCTCAGTTCATTGCGCAACATTATTGAAGACGATTCTTACATCAAGCGTTACAGCTAAGATTAAATCATCTCAAAAGAGATGACTAAATAATCCATCCCTTAATTTCGGTTCAAACCAAGTTGACTTTGGCGGCATCACATTTCCGCTGTCAGCTATATCCATTAGTTGTTTCAGCGAAACAGGAAACAGAGCGAAAGCCACTTGCATATCACCTCTGTCAACTCTCCGCTCCAATTCTTTCAAGCCACGAATTCCACCCACAAAATCAATTCGCTTATCGGTGCGCACATCTTTAATTCCAAGCAGTGGCTCTAAAATATTTTCCTGAAGAATAGTTACGTCTAAAATTCCGATTGGGTCTTGCTTAATGAATTCGCCTTTTGCTTCGAGCTTATACCAAACTCCATTTAAATACATTCCGAACTCATGAAGCGAATTTGGTTTGACTTCTTCAAATGTTGAACGTTGAACATTGAACCGTGTACTTACTTTCTCTAAAAAATCTTCGTTCGATAATCCATTCAAGTCTTTCACCGTTCTGTTGTAATCCATAATAGCCAACTGCTCATCGGGAAATAAAACAGAAAGGAAAAAATTATACTCTTCCTTCCCTGTGTGATTTGGATTTTGGCTTTTCAATTTCAATCCAACTTTGGCAGCCGATGCGGTGCGATGGTGACCATCGGCTATGTAAGTGAATGGAATTTCTTTTTCAAAAAGCGAAATGAGTTGCGTTATTTGAATTTCGTTGCTCACCACCCAAACCGTATGCTGCACATTATCGGTAGCAGTAAAATCATAAACAGGTTTTTGTGATGAAACAATGCCGCTTACAACTTCATCAACCGATTTGTTTTTCGGATAAGTAAGAAATATAGGACCCACATGTGCCTGTACAGTTTCCATGTGACGAATGCGGTCTTCCTCTTTCTCAGGTCGGGTGAACTCGTGCTTCTTGATTACATCATTGAAATAATCTTCCACCGAAGAAGAAGCTACCAGACCAATCTGTATGCGACCATTCATCACCTGCGCATATATATATAGGAGTGGCTTATCTTCCTGAAACAGCACGCCATCAGAAATAAATTGGGAAAAATTTTCTTTCGCCCTATTGTAAACCTCCTGCGAATGCTCATCGGTGTTTTCAGGAAAATCTATTTCTGCCCGGCTCACATGCAGAAATGAAAAAGGATTTCCATTTGCCATTTCACGCGCTTCGCGCGTATTCATTACATCGTAAGGAAGTGAAGCTACTTGCGAAGCCAATTCAGTTTTTGGACGAACAGCTTTAAACGGTTTTATAATTGCCATGAATAATTTTTAATGGTGGCAAACTTCTAAAAACTTTCAAACTATTCAACGAATAGCTGAGCGGCTATTGCATCGGCAAACAATTTTCCTTCATCCGTTAACTTCAAAATGCCGTTTTCAAAAGTATAATGAGCAGCATCAATTTGTTGAAGACTCTCTTGTATTTCTTCCGCATTCCGCATTCCGCATTCCGAAATACTTAATCCCCACATCGTTCTGAGTGAAGTCATAATTTTCTCATTTACCTTTTGTGCTTCGGTTAAAATCTCTTCTTCAAAGTTCAATTCACTTTTCTCCAGCGAGTTGATGTAGTTGACATTGTTCGAAACATTCCATCTTCTGGAAATACTATTAAATGAATGTGCCGAAGGACCAAGTCCTAAATATTTTTTGCCGAACCAATAATTGGAATTGTGTACCGCATACTTTTTGTCGCGCGCAAAATTTGAAATTTCATATTGCTCAAAACTGTGAGCCCGCATTTCATCCATCAGCATTTTAAACTGTCGGGCAGATTGTTCTTCGTCAACAGGTTTCGATTCTCCTTTCAGGATCTTTTTATCTAAAGCTGTTTTGGGCTCAACGGTAAGAGCGTAGGAAGAAATATGCGGAACATTCAATTCAAAAGCGATGTCAAGGTTTCTTTTCCAGTTTTCATCGCTCATGGTTGGTGTGCCGTAAATCAAATCTATAGTGATATTTTCAAATCCTGCATGCTGCACTTTTTTAATAGAAGCAATAGCTTCTTCGGCATTATGCGCGCGGTTCATGTATTTCAAATCTTCATCAAAAAAAGATTGAACACCAATTGAAAAACGATTCAGCCCGTATTTTTTCAATTCGCTTAACTCCTTTATTTTCTCTTCAGTTAAATCATCGGGATTTGTTTCTATCGTAAATTCCTGAAGTCGACTCAAATCATATACGGATTGAAGTTTGTCCATTATTAGTTTCAAATCGTGAATAGTCAATTGACTTGGTGTTCCCCCACCCAAATACAGCGTTTCAATTTTTTCGCCTTGCAGATAACCGCTGCTCAATTCTATTTCGCGAAGCAGCGACTGTATAAATTTGTCTTTATTCCCCAGCGATGTGCTGAAATAAAAATTGCAGTAGTTGCACGCCTGTTTGCAAAAAGGGATATGTATGTAGATGCCTGCCAATGTCGAGGTGTGATAATTGATTATTAAAAACAAAATCAAATGTAGCAGTTGGCGTTATCTTAGCCACATCAAATGAAAAAGTTTGCAACCATCCTTTTTTTGCTGCTGCTGAAATTTTCTTTCAGCCAGAATAACTATTCGCTTCAAGTAATTTGCAGCGACAAACCGAGTGAGTTCTTCACAAAAAAAATTTCTTACAGAACTCATTTCAAAGATTCTGTTCTTGCAATTAACGAAGCCAACGATTTACTCCATCAACTTCGTTCGTTTGGCTATCTCGCTTCTTCTATTGACAGCATGGTTAATGATAGCGCACACGCTCATATATATATGTATGCAGGCGACAAGTTTGAAAATCTCATTTTAAAGAATGGCAATGTAGATGTATCGCTTCTCGGAAATGCTGGAGTCAAAAGCACCGTACTGAGTCAGAAACCTATTTCAGTAGGCGGAGCCGAATTGGTGAAAGCAAAATTATTACGCGAGTGCGAAAACTCCGGATATCCTTTTGCTACGGTGCGACTCGATAGCTTTACGGCAAACCAAAACTCCTATTCGGCAAAAATATTTTTACAGAAGAATGATTTGATTCAATTCGACTCCGTTCGCATTTTTGGGAAAACAAGAATCAAGCGCGCATTCCTTAAAAATTATTTAGGAATAAAACCCGGCAAGCCATACAACGAAGCCAACGTAAAACGAATCAGGCAACGATTGAGCGAACTTTCCTTTATCGAATCACTGCAACCGCATACGATTGAGTTTGTAAACGGCAAAGCAAAAGTGAATGTGTTTTTGAAAGACCGCAAAGCAAGTGACTTTGATATTTTACTCGGATTGCTCCCCGGTTCATCAGGGCAAAAACTTTTGATAACAGGTGAGGCACATATTCATTTAGTAAGTCCGTTTGGTATGGGAGAAGATTTTTTTCTGGAATGGAAAAAGCTTCAACCTAAGACGCAACAGTTGGATGTTCGTATTTCGTATCCTTACTTGGTTGGCTTGCCGCTTGGCATCAGTGCGCGCTTTGAACTTTATAAGCGCGACACTTCTTATCTCGATTTAAATGGCGACTACGGAATTCAATACCAGATTATCGGTAGCAACTATCTAAAAGCATCGCTGCGGCAGCACATCACCATCGTTACAAACGTTGACACGGCTTACGTTAAACAAACGCGATCGCTGCCGCGTATTCTCGACCTCAACACTAATGAGTTTGCACTGGAGTATTTTTTGCAAAAACTCGATTACCGTTTTAATCCTACTTCGGGTTATGTTTTAAAAGCAGAAGGCTCTGCCGGTGTAAAGCAGATTAAGAAGAACAACAACATACTTGGATTGAAAGATGAATTGACAGGCGGCAACTTTAGTTTCCTATATGACACGGCTCATTTGAAAACGTTTCAGTTTCGTTTGGGCTTAGCAATAGACAAATACTGGCGGCTCGCACCAAGGCACACTATCAAAACTTCTGTTGAAGGTAAATACTATTTCACCCGTAACATTCTCGATAATGAAAAATTCAGATTGGGAGGAGTAAATTCTTTACGCGGTTTTGACGACCAAAGTATTTTCACTCCTTATTATGCTATGGTAAATCTGGAATATCGTTTTCTGCTTTCGAAGAATTCATACTTTGGCGCTTTCTTTAACGCAGCAGTTGTGCAGGATTCAAGAGCAGGAAAAGGACCAGTTGATTTTCCTTTTGGTTTTGGTGTCGGTGCAGCAGTGGAAACTAAAGTGGGAATTTTCGGAATTACGTATGCCATGGGAAAACAGTTAGACAACAAAATTACAATTAAGTCGGCTAAAATTCATTTTGGCTACATCAATTATTTTTAGTGCTCAGAAAATTTTGCTCGTGTATTCTTATCCTATTTTTTGCAGTTGGTTGCTTTTCTCAAAGCAACGATTCAACTATCCTTTCGCATTTCCCCATTGGGCATTTAGCTGCTGACTCCGCTTCGCTATCTGCAAAATTTCCTTTCACCGGTTTTCAATCACTGCTGCTCAGCGAGAACAAACCAATGGTGAATGATATTGAGCAATACAAGTCTTCTTATCGCAACGCCACAGTATTTACAATGCTGTTAGTGTTGCTTGCTGCACTTACGTATATCAAAACTGCTTTCAGTAAAGAGTTGGAAGAAACACTTCAGTCCATCATCAATCAAAATCTTTCGTATCAGATTTTCAGAACGCAGTCAGGAGAAATTTCTTTCTCTTCATTCGTGTTGCATTTGAATTTTATTGTTGCAATAAGTTTGTACGTGCGATTTGTTTTTGTGAAGTACTATCACGTTTCATCGCTCGAAAATTTCTCTTCCATATTTTTTTTAAATTTTTTATTCACATTTTTTTACGTTGGAAAATTGTTCGCATTGAAATTCATCGGAAACATTTTTGAGTTGAAAGATGTATGCAATGAGTACGCGTTTCAGTTTTCTATCATCTGCAAAACATTAGGATTGACGCTGATTCCCGCGCTATTTATTTTTTATACAGCTTCAGAAAAATTTTTCGATTTTATTTTTTTTATCACACTCTTCATCATCGCAACATTTGTGTTGTTGTTGTTATGGCGAGGGTTATCCACAGGATTCAAATTATTGTACAGCAACGTGTATCACTTTTTTATTTACGTTTGTTGCATAGAAATATCAATGATGTTTCTATGTATCAAATTGTTCACTAAAACAATTAACTAAACCATGGCAACAAAAAAGAAAGCCGCAAAAAAAGCTGCAAAAAAGCCAGCTAAGAAGAAAGCCGCAAAAAAAAAATAAGTAAGCGGACAACTTCAAAAAAAGCTGCCAGTGATATTTCTTCTAAGAAGAAATTGAGTAAGGGCGGCAAAACATCCAACAGTAGTAGCACTCTCGTTAAAAAGGCTGATGTGATATCACCTGAAAAGAGTGCTACTTCTTTTTTAGCCAAGCCAGT
>CANJRM010000135.1 GCA_947476645.1 Bacteroidota bacterium | reverse complement strand
TTCCACAATCTGGTAGGCAATTCTCCGCGTTTTCTGTTGAATCTCTTCGTGGTTAAGAATCAGATTTTTTTTCATGGCATTGAATAATGATGGTAATTAAGCGCAAATATAATTTTGCGGCTAATTCAAAGGCAACTATCGGGCAATGGTATCTTCAACCGCTTTTTTATATTGCGACCGCAAAAGTCTTGAGCACGAGAAAACGGAAAACACAAAAGCCGTTAATTCAGCAGGCTCACAAACAATTGGCAACAAATCTGTAATCAGTAAACCCAACATTAAAAACAAAAAAACTAAAACATGAAGCAACTAACACTCGCTTTATTTCTAATGGCAGCTGTAGCAGTTGCCAACGCACAGGACGGAAATAATATTTGTGTATGGAATGGTGTCAATAACTATAACCAACAGGCTGGTCCTGAGGAACTGGAGCACGCCATGAAATGTTCCGATGAAGCTATTGTAAACGAATCTACCAGCGGCAAATGGAAAACCTGGTATTACCGTGGACAGCTTTACACGCTCATTTTTATGGATAAAACGTTGAAACCGAAATACGGCACTTCGGCTTTTGAAGCTATTAAAGCATTCAAAAAACTATTTGAAATAAACGACCCTAAGTTTAAAGAGTGGGATGAAGCCTATAAATTCATTATGCCGCTTGCTACCAATACCTTCAACGAAGCCGTTGATTTGTATCAGCAAAAAAACTACGCGCAGGCGTTTCAGTATTTCTATGCTATTAAAGATATCAATGCAATTCTTGTTGGCAAAAGCCAGAAGCCGAATATTGATTTGACAGTAGCGTTGAAGAATGCAGCTATCTGTGCAGAAAATGCAGGTGATGTGGCAGGTGCTATGAACGTTTATAAAGACTGGTTGGCAATAGCACCTGATGCTGCTGCTTATCGCAATCTCGCG
This sequence comes from Bacteroidota bacterium, assembly GCA_947476645.1. Classification (GTDB taxonomy): domain Bacteria; phylum Bacteroidota; class Bacteroidia; order Chitinophagales; family LD1; genus Bog-950. Next base: position 5,981 of record CANJRM010000135.1, on the reverse strand, counting down.
TTGTCATATAAAAAACAAGGAAAAGGAGATGATGCGAAAAGAACAGTGGATGAAGGCTTGGCTAAGTTTCCTAAGGATGCGAATTTGCTGGTGGAAAAAATCAATTTCTTTTTAGAAACTACTCAATATACAGAAGCACTTACTTACGTAAATAATTTGCTGGAAGTAGAACCGAATAACGATGGCGCTTTATTCATTAAAGGTTTGGCTTACGAAAAAATAGGCAACGAAGACTCAGTGATTTACTATTACGTAAAGGCAAGTGATATCAATCCAAAGAATATCAAAACATACAATAACCTTGGTGCGTTGTATGTAGCAAAAGCAAATGCTTTAGTAGAGCCAATGAATAAACTCGGGAACTCTGCCGAGGATATGAAGAAATATGACGCTCTTAAAAAACAACGCAGAGAGTGGTATTTGAAAGCAAAACCATACTTAGATAAAGCACATGAAATAGACCCGAGCGATGCGCAAATAAATCGTGTATTAAAGCAAGTGGAGTTATATACCGCTGAATGATGTAATGTCATGCTGAGCTTGTCGAAGCATAAACAATAGCTGATAGAACATTCTATCAGCTATTGTTGTTTTAAGTTCAAATATTTCACAACGCATTACGACTTACCAATAGCAATTCACTTTGTCTGATACATTTGCAGCCTGCTTGCAGTAGGTAAGCGCAATTTTTAAAACTATGTCCAAAACAGCAGAAGCACCTAAGAAAAAACTATTAAGTCGTAAAGAAATTGTAGAAGCACTGCGCATCTATCGTTTCATACTTCCTTATAAATGGCAATTCATTATCGGTATGATTTGCCTGGTAGTTTCAACAGGCGTAGTGAGCTTTATCCCCGGTGGTTTTGGTAAACTGATTGATGCAGCTTCCCCTGCAAAAGAAGTCATCAGTAAAGTAGCTGTCATAGTAAAGTCAACATCGGTAGCAGACGAAAAGTTAGCGCAAATATCTTCACTCGTTAGTCATTATTCTTCTGAAATTTCTCCCGAAAAATTAAAAGAGATTGGAGTCATCCTCGGTATTGTATTGCTCATTCAGGCAGTGCTTTCGTTCTTCCGCATTTATTTGTTTGAATATGTAGCGCAACATGCTATGAGTTCGATACGAAGAGCTTTGTATGAGAAAATAATTACGCTTCCTATTCAATTCTTCGAGGAGAATCGTGTAGGTAATTTAACCTCTCGCATATCAAGCGATGTTTCTCAATTGCAGGATGCACTTACCAATCAACTCGCGTTCTTTGTTCGCCAACTGGTTTTGCCAATCGTTTGTATCCCTTTCATTTTTGCTATCTCTGTAAAACTTACGCTCATCATTCTGGCACTGCTTCCTGTATTGGTGATAGCTGCTGTAATATTTGGAAGATTTATTCGCAACATTTCGCGCAAGGCGCAGGATGAATTGGCAGAAAGCAATACGATTGTCGAAGAAACTTTTCAGGCGGCAGATGTGGTTAAAGCTTTTACTAATGAAGCGTATGAAACCAGAAGATACTCGAAGATAAGTGTAAGCGTAGCTACTATTGGTATGTATGCAGCTAAGTATCGCGCGGCATTTGTTTCGTTTATCATTTTCGCCATGTTCGGTGCTATTGTATTCATTGTATATGCAGGCTTAAACGAAGTGGCAAAGGGAAGCATGACGATGGGCGATTTGATTCAGTTTTTCCTCCTCACTCTTTTTATTGGAAGTTCATTGGCGGGTTTAAGTGAAAGCTATACCGTACTACAAAAAACAATAGGCGCATCGGAACGCATCAACGAAATACTTGGGGAAACCAGTGAAATAAGAACAAGCGATGAGTATCTTTCATCACCAGTGAAAGGCGATGTTGAATTCAAAGGAGTTCATTTTTCGTATCCATCGCGCAAAGACACTAAACTGTTTCACGACCTTTCGTTTAATGTAAAGGCAGGGCAGAAAATTGCCTTGGTAGGTCCAAGCGGTTCTGGTAAATCAACTATCATAAAACTGTTGAGTGGATTATATCCTTTTGAACAAGGTGATATTTTGATTGACGGTAAAAGCATTCGAGATTACAATGTAACTGCACTTCGAAAAAATTTCGGAACTGTTCCTCAGGATACAATTTTGTTTGGCGGCACTATTCGGGAAAACATTGCTTATGGTAAAACCAATGCCACCGAAGAAGAAATTATAACCGCTGCGCGAAAAGCAAATGCGTTCAGCTTCATTGATTCGTTTCCAGAGAAATTTGATACCATAGTAGGAGAGAGGGGAGTGAAAATTTCAGGTGGGCAGAAACAACGTATTGCTATTGCGCGCGCTATTCTACGAGACCCTAAGATTTTAATTCTTGATGAAGCCACTTCGGCACTTGATTCAGAAAGTGAGAAGCTGGTGAAGCAAGCATTGGATGAATTGATGAAGAATCGTACGACATTCATCATAGCTCATCGATTATCGACCATTCGCGAAGCCGATGTAATTTTAGTTATCAGTAAAGGCAAAATTGTGGAACAGGGAACTCATGTAGAGTTAAGCAAGCTACAGGATGGACTCTATTCTAATTTGCTGAAGTTGCAGTACGATTTAGAATGAGGTACCATTGGAGATGTGTTGAGCAAAAGATTCGTTTTAAAAGAAAATGCCTGATGTTTTAAAACATCAGGCATTTTCTTTTAAAAGCTGTTCAGTAATTTCCTATCGCTGTATCTGTAATTTTCCGGTTTTCAAAGCTCCCGAAACAACATCTTTCAATTGATAAGAGTAGAATCCTTCAGCAAGGTGTTTTACATCTACTGAAGTTTTTCCTCCGCTTATGATTTGCTCACTCATCAATTTCCCTTCTAAATTAAAAATGGAGAAACTGAATTTGCTGTTTGCAGAATTTGTTTCAATCAGAATTTGATTGTTTACAGGATTAGGATAGAGAGTGATTTTTTCAGTAGATATATTTCCAATGGCTGAAGTAAAACTTACATTTCCACATGCTGTAGTTGTGCATGAATTGTTATCGGTAATTGTAACACAATAATTTCCTGTACCCAGAGATGATGCCGTACTTGTTGAACTTACATTCGGATTCCAGTTGTAGGAAAAGTTTGGCGTTCCACCCGAAGCAGCAATAGTTATTGAACCATCGGTTGCTGATGCTGAACTTGCATCGGTCACGTTAGCCTGTGCAGTTAAAGCGGTTGGTTCTGTTACCGTAACGCTTGCAGTAGTTGAACAACTATTGTTATCTGTAACTGTTACAGCATAGGTGCCAGCCGTTAGATTATTCCCAATTGTAGGCAGAGAATTATAGGTGTAAGGAAGTGTTCCTCCTGTTGAGCTTACTTGTATGCTGCCGTCATTTCCGCCATTGCATAAAACATTGCTATGAGTTTCTGAAAGCGTTAATTGCGCAGGTTCATTGACGGTTGCTGAGATAGTAAACGAGCAATTATTTCCGTCAGTAATAGTAAGTAAATACGTTCCACCGGATAACGCGATGAGGTCTTCTGTTGATCCCGAAGTGCTCCATGAATAAGTAATATTACCCGTTCCGCCTGTGGTTGTTACGTTAATTGCACCATTTGCTGCACCGTTGCACGTAACATCAGTAGTAACCTGTGTAGCAGAAGGACCATTAGGAGTTGTTACTGCAGTGCTTGCTGTTCCGGAACAACCGTTGGCATCAGTAATTGTTACCTGATAACTACCCGCTCCAAGACTGTTTATGCTCGCAGTGTTTCCACCGCTGTTCCATGCATAAGCATAATTGGCTGTGCCATTAGTTGGAGTTACGGTGGCTGTACCTGTATTAGCACCACAGGTAGTGGCGGTAGAAGTAATGGTAGAAGTAATTGTAGTGGTAGTTGTGTTCACAGTGGCCGAAGCAGTTCCGGTGCAGCCGTTATTATCTGTAACGGTTACTAAATAAGTTCCCGCTGCAAGATTACTAATGCTGAAAGTAGTAGCACTTGTTGACCACAAGTAAGTATTAGGATCTGCACCTGAATTAGTTCCTGCTTCTGCCGCTCCTGAATTGCTTGTGCAAACGGTATTGGTAGAAGTTGCATAGGCACCTATGTTCGTAGTGTTGGCACCAACAACGGCAGACGCTGTAGCAGTACACCCGTTACCATCCGTTGCGGTTACCGTATAAGTTCCGGCAGCTACAGCTATGGAAGAAGCAGTTGATGAGTTCGACCATAAGTAGGTAGAAGTGCCTGTACCGTTAGTAGTAACAACGCTTGCAGAGCCGTTAGCCTGGGTACATGTTGCATTGTTAGAGCTTGGTGTGGCGGTATATCCTGAACACAACACTAAGTCTAAATCATCTATCCATAATTTACTACCGGTAGGAGATGTATTTCCTTGTGAACTGGTAAGTAGAATGATAACAAGTGTATCGGGATAATTGGCCGAAGAATAAGTGAAATCAACAGAGAATTGCATGTAGCTGCCCACGGTTAGGTTTTGTGTAAACTGTGCTGTACCTACTTCATCTCGCGTTTGCGTACCTGAATTCCATTTAGATACTCTTGCATCAACAGACATGGTATCGGGTGTGCCGGAGCTTGGTGTGTATTTATACCAGCCTGTAATTCTGATAGGGCGTTTGTTGTAAGCAACTCCGCCATCTACATATCCACCCGTGTTAATACTTCCGGTGGCCGCAATACCAGGAGCAGTTCCTTGACCAATAACTGCTTTTGATTCTAATTTAATAGCGAAGGAACCTCCGTGAACATCAAGAGGAGCTGTTGCTTTGGTAACTGTTCGAACATTTAGAAACCAAGTGAGACCGTTAATGGTTCCCCAACTTGCCGGGTCATCATAGTTAGGATTAACATTCCATGTTTCAAAACCAGGGTTAGGAATTGCATTTTGTGCGTTTGCAAAACTTACGATTGCCACAAGGGAAATGGCGAGTAAAATTCTTTTCATGTTGGTCAGGGATTTTAGGGAAAAAATGTTTGAAAAATTAGAGAAGAAAAAATGCCACAGATTCGTAATTGTGGTTAACATCAAAACGTATCTGTGGCAAATTGTTTTTGAATTAATCGAATGTTTATTCTATCACAAGTCTTCGTGTGGTTACATTGTTTTTAGAACGGAACGTTAACATATACATACCCGGGGAAAGACGGTGGTCTAAATCAATTTCTTCCAGATAGTTTCCTGCGGGTTTATTTTTTTGTTCGGTCATAAAAGCTGTTTCACCCAACACATTAGTGAATTCAACGCTTACATCTGAAGTTTCATGAAGCATATAATTTACTGTTACAGCATCTGTAGCAGGGTTAGGATAAACGCTCAGCTTAATATCTTCATTTACATTTTTTTCAACAGACAATGGTCCCAACAAATCTCCTTGTATATATTGAAATCCCATTACCATCATCTCTTCATCAGAAGTCAATCCCCAGATAATCGGGTCTGGTCCGTTGGTGTTTCTCCATTTAGCGCGATGAATAAAACCTAAACGCGGGTCAACCTGCAACAGTGAATCATCGGGATAATATTTGAATGTAACATCTACACCATAACGATAGTACCCCACATTGTAATCCTGCTCGTAACTATACCAGCCTTCATATTCCTGATTGCCCATTGAGCCATCGGCATTTCGAAGGAAAATATCATAGTCAGTTCCATATTTGTGGGTGTGAGAATACAATTGCCAGATTTTCCAGTAATGAGTTTCGGTGGTGTCATTCGCTATTTCGGTATCGGTATGTTCAGCTCCATCTTGTGGAATTGAAATAGAGAACACAGGGAAATTTCGAATAAACATAGGATACAATGCTGTGCCTACCGTTTGAGTATATACATTGATGTAGAGGTCGGTTGCCAGAATAGAATCACTGGTGTTTTTTATATGCAGATTAAAATCAAGCACTGCATTGCCTTCCCAAAAGTAAGCTGTGTTGGCAGGCAATTGATATTCGCAGTATCCTTTTGTCATTCCAATTCCGTCTGATACATCCGCATGAGAAGTTTCACTCTC
>CANJRM010000134.1 GCA_947476645.1 Bacteroidota bacterium | reverse complement strand
GTAGAAAGTGTAGATACCAAAGGCAAAGGCTGTGTGGTAAACATTAAAAAGAAAGACGGCTCGCTCGATAAAATTGAATGCGATGTAGTGCTTTCAGCGGTGGGCATTACAACTAACATCGAAGGACTTGGTTTAGAAGAAACCGGAGTGAAAACCGAAAAGGGCTTAGTGGTTACCGATGATTTCTACCAAACAAATGTAGCGGGTGTTTATGCCATTGGCGATATTACAAAAGGACCTGCGCTTGCACACGTAGCAAGTGCCGAAGGCATTACCTGTGTAGAGAAAATAGCAGGCAAAAATCCTGAAGCGATTGATTACGGAAATATTCCTTCGTGCACCTATTGCAGTCCCGAAGTAGCGAGTGTAGGATTGACCGAAGAAGAAGCCAAAGCAAAAGGTTTGGAAATTAAAGTAGGCAAGTTCCCTTTCACAGCATCGGGCAAAGCAAAAGCTTCGGGCGCGCCTGAAGGTTTTGTGAAAGTAATTTTTGATGCTAAGTATGGCGAGTGGCTTGGTTGCCACATGGTAGGATACAATGTAACCGAGTTGATAGCCGAAGTAGTAGTGGCGCGTAAATTAGAAACAACAGGCCACGAAATCATCAAATCAATTCATCCTCACCCAACCATGAGCGAAGCTATTATGGAAGCTGCGGCTGCGGCATACGGAGAGGTGATTCATCTTTAAAGGAAAGAGTGACAATGAAATTTTTTGTTCCTGCTTTGCTATTGCTGTTGTGCGCTTGCAGTTCGCCACAAAAGTTGCTTTTAAAATCGTGGAAGATTGATGATGTAGTATATATTGATTCACTCAATACATTTACTCCGGAACAGAAGCAGAATATCAGTTCTGAACTCAAAAACTCTTTCGATATTACCTTTTTAGCTGACAGCACATTCCATGTACATCACAATGGCAAGCTGATTAAAGGCACGTGGTTCTATGACACAAAAGCAAAAAAGCTATACAGCAATACACCTGAAGAGGGAAAGGCTGTTTCGACTGTATATGAACTTAAAAAAGACTTATTGAAGTTTGAAACAGGTAACGATGAGCATCAGCGTTTTATTTATACCTGTTCGCCTGCTAAGTGAAAAGAAATTGCGTGAATGCTAATGCATGTGAAAGTATCACGAAGAGAATTGATTTATGTACTGTGCTGAGCTACTAACTAGATTTTCTCAATCACCACAGCACTTGCTCCTCCTCCTCCATTGCAAATTCCTGCGCAACCGTATTTACCACTTTTGCTTTTCAACACAGAAATAAGTGTGCAGATAATGCGCGCACCGCTTGCGCCCACCGGATGACCAAGAGCAACTGCTCCGCCAAACACATTCACCTTTGAAGGGTCGAGTGAAAGCAATTTTGTATTTGCCATAGTTACGTTGCTGAATGCTTCATTGATTTCGAAGTAATCAATGTTCTTTATTTCTAAACCTGCTTTAGCAGCAGCTTTAGGCATGGCAATAGAAGGCGATGTTGTGAAATCATCAGGAGCCTGTTCAGCATCGGCATAACCGAGGAATTTTGCGATAGGTTTCAATCCAAGCTCTTTAACTTTTTTGCCGCTCATTAAAACAACCGCTGCTGCGCCATCATTTATTTTAGAAGCATTTACCGCAGTTACTGTTCCGTCTTTTCCGAAAGCGGGTTTTAATGCAGCTACTTTATCGGCACGTAGTTTTTTATACTCTTCATCTTCTTTTACAAAAGTTGAATCTCCTCTTCCCGCAATTTCCACATCAAACAATTCATCGGCAAACGAATTGTTCTTGTATGCTTCTGTTGCTCTGCGGTAACTTTCTAAAGCAAAAGCATCCTGTTCTTCGCGTGTGAAATTGAATTTCTTGGCGCAGCGGTCGCCACTACTTCCCATCATTTCTTTACTGTAAGGGTCTTGCAACGCATCGCGAACAATAGCGTCTGCCAGTTCTCCGTTTCCATATCTGTAACCACCGCGACCATTCGCCATCATGTAAGGTGCGTTGGTCATGCTTTCCATTCCTCCTGCAACCACAATATCTTTATCGCCCAGCATAATGCTTTGCGCGCCTAGTATAATTGCTTTCATACCACTTGCACAAACTTTATTTACCGTAGTAACCGTTGCACCCATGTGCACACCGGCAGCTATTGCCGCCTGACGGGCTGGTGCCTGCCCTGTGTTTGCCTGAATTACATTTCCCATAATTACTTCTTCCACATCTGCTCCCGTAATACCTGCGCGCTCAATAGCTTTTTTAATGGTTTGCGCGCCTAATTGCACAGCAGTCAACTGCGATAAAACACCACTTAAACTTCCAATAGGAGTGCGTGCCATACTTACTATATATACTTCGTTCATGGTTTTGATTTTTTTTGTTTTTGAAATGCGCGGCAAAAGTAGAAAAAGCGATGAGAGTTGAAAGTAGTTCGAAGCGCGCAGACTGAAGTTTAAAGAAATAAAAAGCCCCGTTTCTTCTCAGAAACGGGGCTTAGCTTTCAGCAACTAATATGGGTTTAAAAAAGAAGAGCGGTTATTCCACCACCAGCTTTCCTTTTGCCGAAAGTTTATTATTCTGTATTACCTGGTAAGTGTAAACACCTGCGGCCAGATTGCTTCTGTCGAAAATCATTGAATTTGAATTAGCCGTTTCTTCGCGCACTAATCTTCCTGTCATATCGGTTACACGAAGTTTAAATCCTGTTGCCTTTGTATCGTTCAATTTAAACTCAGCCGTTTGACTCATTGGGTTTGGAGCTACAACGATAGTAGCAGTTGCAACCACTTCATCAATTCCGGTAACATCAATTAAAGTTACCGCAGCATCGTTTGTAATAACAGCAGCATTGTAATCAAAGTAAATAGCAGCATCATCGGAAATAACGTGACCAGGAACTAAACCGTTGATAGCGTTCACTGCAAATTTCACAAAGCCGTGACTGTTTGCTTCATCACTTGTTGCATCAGGAAGCATTACTGAATTGAATTTGAAATTGAGTTCAGTGCCTGTGCGTGTAGCAGTCATGTTATGGCTTGCTCCAAGCAATTCAAAACTGCTTGCATCAATATCGTTGCAAAGAATATCCTTTACTACAATGTTTACCGCTGGCGAAGTTCCTGTATTTTGGAAGTTGATTACATATTCAATTCGCTGATTTGAATTCAAGCTCGATACTTCCTGATAGTTAGGGTCAGCATCATGATTAGTTACGTATGCTAACTTGTTGTTAGGGTCCCAACTTGCAGTAGCGTCTTGATGAATGGTATCTACGTTGTTGCTCATGTCAACATCGTTGCAACCGGTAGTAAGCACATTAGCAAGCGTAAAAATGAATTGACCAACAGGTGTGTTAGGACTTGCATCAAAATCAACCCAGTAATATTCGCAATCGCCAGGCAGCATATTAGTGATAGCCCAGGTTACGGTATGTGTAGATGAGTTTTGTGAAGTTTGCGCAGGAGAAGCACTCGTGAAAGTAAGATGCGAATCGTAGAACATATTCACCGTTCCGCTGCTAATGTTTCCGCCAATATTGCAAACCTGAATATCGTACCATGCAGGGAAACCTGCAGTAACAGTAGTATGCGGGGTAATTGAAATCATAAGATTGCAAGAACCCGGTTGCGTGTAAATACCGAAGTCGTTGTGGTTGTATGTAGTTCCCGTTGAAGTAGCTGCCACAGAAATAACAGTTGGTGTAATAACTCCGCTATAAATACTTGATTGAACAGTAATAGTGTAAATGCCCGCAGGAACTAACACACAATAGTGTCCGTTTTGGTCGGTGTAGCCGGTAAAGGTTCCGCCAACTCCTGAAATTAATACGACTACGTTTCCAATTCCGGTTTCGGTAGAATCATATTGATGATTGTTATTTGCATCGAAATAGACTGTACCACAAATTGTAGTTGAATTGTTTTGTATGCCAAAATCAAACCCGCAATGCGTACCGCCACCATGTATATAAACGCTTTGATACACCGCACAGTTATTACCGTTATTTGGTGTACCCATTGGAATAGTAAACGAATAGCCTGAAGGTGAACAATAGTAAATATTGTAGGTGCCCGCAGGAACACAAGCTGTGTAATGACCAAAGCTATCAACAAAAACCTGGTTTGATCCGCTGATGTAAATACTTCCTCCGCTATATGGATGTTCGCCACCATCAAGCACCCCGTTTCCGTTGGTATCTTCAAAAACAATTCCGCAGATAGTATCGGTACAACCTCCACCCCCTATTTGAACATAGTAACAAGCCGATGCAGAACATTGGAAGTTATCATACACTGTAACACAATAAGTGCCCGATGTAGTTACTGTTAAAATATTCGATGAAGAGGCACCATTACTCCAGTAATAAACATAAGGACCTACACCACCGGTAGAAACAGCAGTTAGAATAGAATAGAACCCTGAATTATTTTCAGTAATTGTGGTTACCATATTGCAACCACTTTGTGTTGGTACTGAATCGCAAGTAGTGGCAGTACATCCGTTTACATCGGTAACGGTTACGCAATAAACTCCGCTATTAACTACGGGAATACTATTGGTGGTAGAACCATCAGACCAAGCACTATAATAATTTGCACCGGGTGTTCCATTCACAATATTTGCCGTAGCATACCATCCACCATTAGGATTTACTTGTGAAGAAATGGTTACTCCAAAACCATTGCAAGGACTACCAGCATTAGCTTGAATATTGTGACAAGAAGTATCAGCACAATTAGTACCAGCTATGTGTACAATCAAACAAACCGTGTATAAACCCGCATTTGCATAATAGTGTGTAGGTGATTCTTGCGAAGATGTTTGGCCATCACCAAAACTCCACCCGTAAACCGCACTACTATCGGCATTGGCACTATAAAATTGCACTCCGTTATTCTGCACATAAGTTTGAGTGAACTGTGCGCTCAATCCAGAACAAGGATTAGAACTGCTTACATAAACAGTTTGGCAGATAGAATCGCAGAAGTGTGCATTGCTAACAGCATATACATACAAACAAAACGTGTGAAGGCCATTACTAACATTAGGAATGGTGAGCGCAGTATTCGAATTTGCTTGCGCCACAATTAATCCATCCATCCACCATTCATAAAGTGCATTTGCAGGGGCGTTAGAACTTGTGCTCTGAAGAACTACGACACCACTTCCATTAGAACTCTCAGTAAAACTTGCCTGTACATTGCCGCAAATATTACCAACGGTAATATACTGACAAGTTGAATCGCAGAAGGTACTGGAATTTGCGTAAACATATAAACAAATAGAGTGAACACCAGGTGTAACACTTGAAATTGAGTAAGAAGTATTAGGGTTAGGGTTGGTTAAAACTTGTCCATCCAACAGCCATTGATACAGTGTATTTCCGTTTGTACCGGTAGAAGTGCTAGTGAGAGATACCACATTTCCATTCGTGGTTGCATTAAATGCGGCACTTAGCGATCCGCAAATACCTGACGTAATACCTATTTGATTACAAACGGTTTTGCTGCATCCGTTAGCATCGGTAGCAGTTACACAAACTGTATAAACACCCGGAATGTTATAAGTATGTGACGGACCTACACCTGTTCCGGAAGAACCGTCACCAAAATCCCATGAATAAGTTATAGGAGTATAGGTGGAGGTAAATGAAGATGCAAAAGATACCAGTCCAAGTGCTCCTGCTGTATAAGTAAAATTACCGGTTACACTGGTGCAGGCTACGGTAATAGCTTTGCAAAAAGTATCGGAACATGTAACTCCATTGCCATAAGCAGTTACAATTTCACAAACGGTGTAAACACCATTATTTGAATAATGATGTTGCGGAGTTTGTGTGGTGGCTGTAATGCCGTCACCAAAATCCCAGTGGTAACTTATAATCTGCCAATTGGGTTGTAGCTGAGTGGTGTCGTGAAAAGTAAATGTTTGATTTGGATTAGTGGTCTCATAAAAATAGACCTGACTAATACCGCAAAGAAACTGTGCGTTAGCAGCGTAAGTGCAACACAGCAATGCGATAAGCAAGGAAAGTGTTTTTAGTGTTTTCATAGTTAATGTGGTTTTGGTTTTAAAATTTAAAGCTTGTTCGTTGTTACCTTTAATTGATACGCAAATATGTGTTGCGGTTGGGTGCAAACCAAATTTATGTAGTTGGTTTCTTACCTGTTCAGTTTTAAGCAGGTTGCAAACCTACTTTAGGAGCAAGCCAGGCACGATAACGCAACACTTCTCCATCTTCTACCGATTCCTTTACCTTGGCAGAAACAAATTTTTTGATGGTAGAAACTATTTTTTTGTTGTCACTTAGCTTAGGTGTGCTAATTAAATCAGGAATCAGTTTAAGTATAAAACGTTCGCGCTTAAAGTCATCGGTGGAAACTTGCTCCTTGAACTGTTTTTTTACCTGTTCAACACGTTTTGAAGTGGTTTCCTCATCTCCGCTTTCGCATTGCATAATACATTCTGCCACCGAAATTTTGAATTTGAATGAAGCATCAGTTTTGCGGTAGTGGTCGTTGCCGTACAACTTAACAAGACTGCGAATAGCATCATTTGTTTTACGCTGAAAGAAAAGAAGATTAGCGCGATTGAGGTAGATGAAAAATTCGTAGTAGCTATTTTTCATTCCTTTCATTTCGCGCTCTGCTTCATCTAAAGCTTTCAAACCACGCGCCAAATCTATTTGTGCGTAGTTAATCACCAGCGAATTGTAGTAGAAGAACAGATACTTATTATAAAGAAGATTGTTGAAAGCGCTCAACTCCTCTCCCAGCGTTTCGGCATAATCAAGACTCTCCCGAAACTTTCTGTTCTTGAATGTGGAGTTGATAATGTAAATCAACATCTGAATTCTTGTTTCATGATTCGATTTGTCAAACCACTTTTCATCGACAAACTGTTTGTAGGTACTCAATGAAAACTTTTCCAACTCAGGAAAATTGTGATTTTGAATCAACAGTTGACTAAGCGCACGAAACACGCGTGTTTGAAAAGTCTTGCTGTGTTTAATCGAATCGTCCTCCGAAAATTCTTTAATGGTATTATCGAGGAGTTTGAGCAAACCCACATCG
>CANJRM010000133.1 GCA_947476645.1 Bacteroidota bacterium | reverse complement strand
ATCACTGCAAGTCCTCACATTTTTTCCTGTCATGCTGAGCTGTCATCCTGAGCTTGTCGAAGGGCGAAGCACAGGAAAAAAATGCTGCGGGCTTTCCGTTCTATCCCTTGCGCAACCTTCGCGCCTTAGTCTTGCCCTTGTATTCTCTGTCCTCCTCTGTTTCTCCGCGTGAGTCTGTATTTATTTTTCATTTCGCACTTGCTATCGCCACAAAACTCGCTCTTGTATTTTCTGTTTTCAAAATCGTTTGCAAACAAGCTTCCGAAGTTGCACCGGTAGTAACCACATCATCTACTAGCAAAATATGTTTGCCCTTCAATTGTTCTTCATCACTCACAGCAAAAATTTCCGCCACATTTCCCCAGCGATCGTAGCGTTTCTTTTTTGTTTGAGAAATATTTTCGTGCCTGCGCTCTAAAGCTGTCGAAGTCCAAGGCACATCAAGCGCCAGCGACAATCCTTTTGCAAATGAATCGCACTGATTATAGCCCCGCGTTTTTAATTTCTTCCAATGCAAAGGCACGGGCACAATCAGGTCAAGATTTTTAATTGTTGAATTTTCCTGTTTCAGTTGATTGCCTAAAACTTTTCCGAGATGCTCACCTACTTCCTGTCTGCCTCTGTATTTTAATTCGTGCAACAAATGCTGCACCTCATTGCCCTTATGAAACTGATACAACGAAGCCGCACCTTGCAACGCCACTCTTCCCCAAAAACGTTTCATCAAACTATTGTCTGTTTGCAGCCAGTGTCTTGTTTGCGGCAATTCGCTTTCGCAGCGAAAACAAATCACATCTTCTCCGCGCAACAATTTTCTTGAACATCCCAAACAAATGTTCGGATAGAACAGGTCGAAGAAATCGGAAAAAGAGTCTTTCAAAAATGTAACCACAAAATTATTTTACGATAATGATGTCTTCTTCATTAAGAAGTTGAGTATCTCCTTTAAACCGAAGAAGCAAACGCGCAACAGTCACGACATCCTTCTGACAGTATTCTACAATTCGATTCAGTCCGTTTTCCTTCCAGTAAACGCGGCAAACATCTTTTCCTTCAATATCATCTTTAGGTGTAGGAATGCCGAGCACTTCTGCTAGTAGCTTGAGGGAAGTGTAATGCTTATAGTCACCAAATTTCCAAAGCTGAAGTGTATCTACATCAAACATTTCCCAAGGGCGCTTACCCGATACATCAAGCGTGTCGGGAAAGTTCAATTGCTGAATCAGCATTCTGCGGCAGATAAACGGAATGTCAAACTCGCGAATGTTGTGTCCGCAGAAATGAAATCTATCAGGGTCGAAATTTTTATTGATGAGATGAATAAATTCTTCGAGCAAAACCTTTTCATCATCACCACTAAAGGATTTTAATCTGAAAGTTTTCTGCTTGGTTTCTTTGTCCAATCTGAAATATCCAATACTGATGCAGATTATTTTCGCAAACTCGGCATACACACCAGCCCTTTTCAGATAACCTTCTTCTGAACTCTCACTTTCGTTTTTCAGAAACGAATGTTTTGCCGCCCACAACTCCTTCATGGAATTACCCAACTGCTCGTGTGCAGAAAATTGCGGCACAGTTTCAATGTCAATAAAAATGAGGTCGTAAATATTGATGTGCGAAAGCATCGATTTCGAAATTTCATTTAAATTTAGAAAGCAATTTGAAATATCCATGCGTAGTTTTTGGAATCAAATACCCATGCTCAGAATCACCCTTTGCCTCATTGCAGGAATTGGTGTAGAAATTTTTGCCGATTCGGTTCTTCACCGTTCTACAGATGTTTGGTGGTTGATGCTCATACTCTTGGATATTTCGCTATTCGCAACACTTGTTTTAATGCTTGTAGATAAAGCCGAACTCCTCTACCGCTTGCGAGTAATAAATGGCATTGCAATTTCTCTTCTTCTTCTTTCTTTCGGCTATGTTCTAACCTGGCTTTATGCCGATAAAAATTATGAAACGCATTTTCAAAAACTTCTGAACCCAGAAAGTTTTTTGGTTGCAAAAATTGTCAAGCCCCCTTTGGAGAAAGCGAAAGTAATAACGGTGGTTGCCAAGGTTGAAGCAGTAAAAAACAAAAATGAATCAACTGCTACTACAGGAAATATTCTCATCAACATTTTACGCGATAGCACGAGCAATGATTTGAAATATGGTGATGTGATTGTTTTCAATTCTGCCATTCAGGAATTCGATGACCCCAAAAATCCTGAAGAGTTCAGTTTCAAATTGTATCAAAGCTTTCACAACATCTACCACCGAACTTTTCTTAAAGGCGGAGATTGGAAATTGGTAGGTGAGCATGAAGATAATTTTTTGATGGCGAAGGTTTATCAGGTGCGCGAATACTTTTTGTCGCTTATCATGAAGTATGTGAAGGACAAAAACAATTTTGCTGTTGCAAGTGCCATCATGCTTGGTTACAACGATTACATGAACAGCGATGTAACGCGTGCTTACGCAAGTTCAGGGGCGTTGCATGTATTAAGCGTAAGCGGATTGCACGTAGGCATCATGTTTATCATGCTCAATTTTCTTTTGAAGTGGTTTGATAACAAAGGAAGAAAACTTCAAATCGCGAAGTCGGTTATCATCATTGTACTTATTTGGTTTTATGCTTGTCTTACAGGACTAAGTCCATCTGTGTTGCGTTCAGCCATGATGTTTTCAATGATTCAGTTTGGCAAGGTGATGCTTCGAAATGTAAATACGTACAACATTATTTTTGGAAGCATTGTTGTGTTGCTGCTGTTCAATCCTTTTATTGTAACGGAGGTTGGGTTTCGTTTAAGTTACCTTGCTGTGCTCGGCATCATTTTTCTACATCCGAAAATTTATTCGCTCATTGTTATTGGTAACGGCAAACAACCGGAATACAAAAAGCAGAAAAACTATTTTCTGAAGACATTCACTTTTTTGCGAAACGACCTCTATTGGTTTTTTCTCACTGTAGTTGATTTGGGTTGGCAGATTGTTGCAGTTTCTATTGCTGCACAGATTGCAACTTTTCCTCTAAGTCTTTATTACTTCCATCAGTTTCCAAACTTGTTTTTGCTTTCAAATCTTGTTGTCATTCCCGTGAGCAATTTGATTTTGTTTCTCGGAACCGGATTGTTTGCCGTTGGCAAAATTCCTTACATCAATGATATAGTTGGCGGGTGTTTCAATGGGCTACTAATTGTGTTGAACAAGTTTATTTTCTGGATTGACTCGCTCTGGTTTGCTCTCGTTCAGGGCATCAGTATCACGATGGTTGAAATGATTGCCTGGTATGTTTTAATTTTTCTCTTTTGCTGGCTTACCGAAGAAAAAAGAACAAAACTTGTTCTCGCATCTTTACTGATTGTTTTGGGTTTGACATCATCCTACTCTTATAGACAAATAGAAAACTCGAAGCAGAAACAAATTGTGGTTTACTCAGTGCCCAAACAAAAAGCTATTGCATTTATTGATGGCAGAAAAGTCCTCACTGCTTTTGATGAGAAATTATTGAACGACCAGAGTTCTATGTTGTTTCATGTAAAACATCATTGGTGGAATTGCCGAATAAACGAAGAAGAAAAAAGTAGTAATCAGCAATTAGCTGTTGGAGATTTGATAATGTTCGAGGGTAAGAAAATTTTAGTTGTTGATTCTGCTTTGGAGAAAACCAAATTTGAAATTGAGAAGAAACTAAAAGTTGATTTGGTAATTCTATCGCACAGCCCTAAAGTTTATTTAGAGAATTTAAAAAAGCTAATTGACTTCGATGAAGTGATTTTCGATTCTTCTAACAAAAAATGGAAAGTTGATTACTGGAAAAAAGATTGCGAGAAAATGAAAATTAAATATTGGGATGTGCTTGAGGGAGGGGCTTATATCAAGGATGTAACAACTGATTAATGCTCTGTTGCATTTCTTCTATTGGTCGGTTGCGGCAGCACCGTCTTGCTATAATCCAAATTCCTCACCTTCACATTCGGCAGCGCCTTCATCAGCGGCTCCACCTGCTCCCGCGTTATATTATTATAACTAAGCTCTAAATTTTCCAATTGCTTCAGTTGCTCCAGCTTACCGCGCTCCGCTTCAAAACTCATCTTCACATTCATGCTTAGGTTCAGTTCTTTCAAACTGCTAAGGTTTTCAAAACCACTCGGCAGAGCCGTAAAATCATTCGCCTTCAAATCAAGCCATTTCAAATTCTTCAGTTGCACAAACCCCGTCCCAAAACTATTGAGCAAATTATCGCGCAAGTCCAGCTTCTCTAATTTCGCTAAGTCCCCAATACAATCAGGCAGCACCTCTAGCACATTATCTTTCAGTGAGAGCGTCTTTAAATTCTTGAGCTTGCAAATAAAATTCGGCAGCGCCTTTATCTTCTTATCGGGCTTGCTAAAAAAATTCCCGTCAAGATTCAGATACTCCAGTAGCGCAAGATTTCCTATGGCCGCAGGCACACCACTCTGCTCATTCAAACCAAGGTCAAGCACTTTTAACTTACTCAACTCTATAACCGCAATAGGAAACTCATGCAGCTTATTCAAACTCAAATTCAACTCTTCTAAATCACTTAACCCTGCAAACCCTTCGGGCAGGCTCTGCAATTGATTTCCTGCAAGGTTCAAATACTTCAATTTCTTCAACCCTCTGAACGAAGGACCGAGGTCAGTAATTTTATTCATGCGCGTTCCCATCTCTAAATAACCGAGGTCTAAATATTCCAGATTCACCAACGAGCCAAACGTAAGCGGCAACGCAGTCAAACGATTCGCTTTCAAATTCAGTTTCTTCAGCGCAGTCAACTTACTTATATCAAGAGGAAGATTCTCAATCAAACACTGACTCAAATCCAAATCCGTAAGATTCGCAAACCCCGAAATACTCGCCACTATCTTCGCCACATCCAAATTGAAATTCTGCGAAAGATTCAACTGCTGCAAATTCGTTAGCTGATTAAACGATGGCGGCAACACCTTAATATCATTCACACTCAAATCCAGTTTCTTCAAACTCTTCACTTTTCCAATCTTGTCATTCAACTCCAGCAAACCACTTGCAGAAAAATTCAACTCTTCAATGCCCAGAGTTTTAATTCTTTCAAAAACATCATCATCATACAGGTAAGCATTGTGCTCCAAGTTTAGCACACGCAATTTTTTCAAATAAGTAAACGAATCAGGCAGCGTAGTAAAATTGTTGTCCTTCAAATTCAATTCTTCAAGTGCCGAAAGCTTCTTAATCGTATTCGGCAGAACCTTGTGAGCACCACCCGAAATATTTACCCCCTTCAATTTCGGTAGCGATGAAAGTTGATTAAACAACAAATTCAAATCCAGCGCGCGACACTTGGTGCAGGTAAACTCTTCTACGTTTTTCAGCTTCGTAATATCATCACGCAATTGTGTTTTAGGAAACGCATTCAGTGTAAGCGAAGTAGTCGTACTTACATTTTTCAATGCCTCATCAATTATTTGATTGGCATTCGCTTCGTCCGTTGTTTCTGCATCACGTTTCGCTTCTTCAAACTTCTTCAGCAAAACTTTATTGATAGAATCCTTCGAGCGCTGACTCAACTTATCCCAATCTTCCTGAGTAAAAGATTTATCAACGGGCTTTGTCTGAGCAAAGCTGAACAGCACAACAATCGAAAAAATGAAACTGAAAACAATTCTGTTTAGCATGGAAGTAATTTGGTTCGCAAGTTAGGTAATCTGTATAGAAACGAAAAAGCAACCTTATTTAGTATGAGATTGCTTTTCTGAAATTCGAAAAACTTATTCAGGATTCTCCGGTCGCATCTGGGGAAACAAAAGCACCTCTTGTATAGTAGATTGATTCGTCAGCATCATCACCAATCTATCAATACCAATTCCTATCCCTGATGTTGGCGGCATACCATATTCAAGCGCGCGAAGAAAATCGTGGTCAATAAACATCGCCTCATCATCACCGCGCTCCATTAGTTTAGTTTGCTCTTCAAAACGTGCACGCTGGTCGAGCGGGTCGTTCAACTCGCTGTAAGCATTTGCAATTTCTTTTCCGTTGATGAACAATTCAAATCGTT
Source organism: Bacteroidota bacterium (assembly GCA_947476645.1). Taxonomy (GTDB): domain Bacteria; phylum Bacteroidota; class Bacteroidia; order Chitinophagales; family LD1; genus Bog-950. The sequence continues at coordinate 1,084 of CANJRM010000133.1, read as the reverse complement.
CTACCAATCCTGCTTTGCTTCTGTGTTTTTTCGTTAGCGGACTTAGCTCCACCGGATAATCAATAATGAAAGTCGGCTGCACAAAATTGCCTTCGCACTTGCCGCCAAAAATTTCATCAATCAATTTCCCCTTGCCCATGCTCTTGTCCGTTTCAATGTGCAATTGTTTGCAAACATCAACCAATTGTTCTTCGTTCATTTCACTCACATCAAAACCGGTAATTTCTTTTATCGCATCGTAAATCGCGACTCTTTTGAATGGCGCTTTGAACGAAATTATTTTATCACCAAGCGGAACATCAGTAGTGCCGTGCAGGGCAATCGCAATCTTCTCCATCATCTTCTCGGTGTAATCCATCATCCAGAAATAATCCTTGTAAGCCACGTAAAATTCCAACACCGTAAATTCAGGATTATGCGTGCGGTCCATTCCTTCATTGCGAAAGTTACGACTGAACTCATACACAAAATCAAATCCGCCAACAATCAATCTTTTCAAATAAAGCTCATTGGCAATACGCAAATACAAAGGAATATCGAGTGCATTATGATGCGTAACAAACGGACGCGCGGCCGCACCACCTGGAATACTTTGCAGCACAGGTGTATCTACTTCTATCGCTCCATGTTCATTTAAAAAATCGCGAATCGTTTGAATCAGTTTTGTGCGCTTCAAAAATGTTTCGCGCACGTGCGGGTTCACTACTAAGTCAACATACCGTTGACGCGAACGCAGTTCAACATCTGAAAACGCATCAAAGGTTTCCCCATCCTTTACTTTCACTACCGGCAGCGGACGCAATGCTTTTGAAAGCACCGTCATTTGTTTTACGCGAATAGAAGTCTCTCCTGTTTTTGTAATAAACACTTCGCCTTTCACGCCAATAAAATCTCCAATGTCGAGCAAGTGCGCTACCACCGAAGTGTAAAATGTTTTGTCTTCATCAAGGCAAACATTATCAATGCTCACAAAAAGTTGAATCTTTCCTTTCTCATCCTGAATTTTAAAAAACGTCACCTTGCCTTTTGAGTTGATACTCATAATTCTTCCGGCAATGCTTACGCTTTGAAAATTCTTTTCGGT
>CANJRM010000132.1 GCA_947476645.1 Bacteroidota bacterium | reverse complement strand
CTATACAACTATGCTAAATGGTTCAGGCGGTATTGCATGCCATTGGGAGCCGACAAGTTTAGTGTCGGACCCAGACATTTGCAATCCGTTAATTACTTTGTTCAATGACACTTACATTGTATTAATTGTTACTGACCAATACTTATGTGCCGACACCGATACTGTTCAATTGAGTATTTCGTATGTAACCGCCTCATTTAATGTAGGTACTACTTTCTGTACTGATGACAGCGTTTGTGTAACAGATAATTCTTTCAGCTTTAACGGTGTGCTTACCAATTGGCTGTTTGATTATGGTGATGGTGATACCTTGATGGGGAACTATGTTTGCCATTACTACACTAACCCGGGCAATTACGATATTGTGGAAACTGCTATTAATGAGCACGGATGTTTTGATACAACTGTTCATTCGGTTAGTGTATTGCCAAGCCCGCAGGCAGCGTTCTCTTTGAACGATACGGTGATTTGTGCGAACCAGCAGATATGCCCGCTCAACTTATCTACGAGCGTTTCGCCAATTGTAAATACCGACTGGAACTTTGGATTTAATCAAGGTGGGTTTAATGGAATAAATTCTCCTTGCCATACTTTCACTCCGCCTTTCTTCCCAACGTTTGATGTTTCGGTTGCTATTACCGACCAAAACGGTTGCCACGACACAGCAGTAATTGTTGTTACGGTAAATGAATTACCGAATGCAAATTTTGCATGGAGCACATCTTGCGAAAATGAAGACATGCCTTTATCGAGTACATCGGTACAAGGTGATGCAGCTATTGCGGTTTGCGAATGGACTTTGTGGGTAGGTGCAACACCACCAACAATTGACAACAACTGCAATACAACATTCCATTTCCCTCCGGGTTCACATGATGTGCAATTGGTAGTAACCGATTTGAATGGTTGTGTGGATACCGTAATACAAACGGTGTTGACCGATTCGTTATCGCGCTTGGTTATTTATCCCGGTGATACAACAATTTGCTTAGGCGTTTCTGTTGATTATACGGTGAGCGGAGTATTTGACAATATAACATGGACACCAGACTTATGGTTAAGTGATTCACACGCTGCTACTGTTACGGTAAGTCCTTTGGGTGATATCAGCTACATTGTAAGTGCTGTGAACGGTGTTTGTAATTCTGCTAACGATACGTTTACGATTCAAACAATTCAGAAAATACCGCTAACGGTGGAAGCTATTCCTGACCAAATTGTTTTGGGCTCCAGTTCCAATCTTATAGCAACCTATCCCGGTCATGTAGATAGTATTGTTTGGGTTCCAGATGCAACATTGGATTGCCGCACTTGCCCAAATCCAATTGCTACACCATTTCAAACTACTACCTATACAGCTACCATATATTATAGTAGAGGAGACAGTGTAACCTGTACTACAGACGGTCATGCAACCATTACTGTATTAGGTACCTGCGATGGCAGAACGATTTATGTTCCTAATACCTTTACACCAAACGGTGATGGCTTGAACGATGTGTTTATGATTCGCGGAATACCTATTGCTAAAATCAATTACTTTAGAATATTCGATCGTTGGGGTAAATTGGTTTTTGAAGCTACTAATGGCGAAGGAAACAATCCGCGTTGGGCATGGAATGGCGAAGATATACAGGGCGGGAAACTAAATCCTGCGGTGTTCGTTTATACGTATGAAATAGAATGTGTGAATCACGATATTTTTTCAGGTCATGGTAATGTAACTCTTGTAAGATAAGCCTATGAAAAAACATGTATCCAAATCTCTGCTGGCGGTTGCTTTACTTTTTGCAACAACTTTATTGAATGCGCAGGACATTCACTTTTCGCAATACAATTCATCGCCTATGGCGTTGAACCCTGCACTGGCGGGAATGAACCAATGCGATTACCGCGTGTATTTAAATTTCAGAACGCAGTGGTTAACGGTATCGGATGGAAATACATACCGCACCTTTGCAGGCGGTGCCGATATGAGTATAGGCAAGGTGACCAAGTACAACAGTTTTGCAGGTGTAGGAATTTCATTTTTCAGCGACCAGGCGGGCTCTATCAATTTTAATTCGAATCGTGTTGATGTTTCATTTGCTTATCACTTTATGTTGAACCGAAAAGGAACCATGCAGATTTCGGCAGGTTTACAAGGAGCATTTAATCACAGAAGCATTGACCCATCTAAAGCAACTTTCGATTCGCAGTATGACCCAAGCACAGGTGTTGCTAACCCTGCGGGAACAACTGAAAGTTTCGGCAGAACGAAAGTGATGTTTGGCGATGCGGGTTTAGGTTTGTTGTATAGTGCTATTGTAAAAGGAGGAAGTAATTTCTATTTCGGCTTTGCGTTGAACCACATTAACCAGCCTAAAATTTCTTTCTACCCAAGCGGGCAGAATGCTTCTTCCACTGCCAATGAACGCCTTGCTATGAAAGTTACTTTGCATGGCGGTGCGGCTATACCTGTTGGCGCAAGATTGACAATAATGCCTAATGTTTTGTTTTTGCTTCAGGGGCGGGCGTATGAATTTAACGTGGGTTGTAATTTTAAAACAGCCTTGGGTAATCATCCTGCATCGAGCCAAACGGCTTTGCATTTGGGCGTTCAGTATCGCGGTTTGTTAGATGCGGTGATTGTTCACGCGCGGGTTGATGTAAAAGGATTTAGCTGCGGCTTGAGTTACGATATCAACGTTTCTAAATTATTGCCGGCTTCCAAATCCGTAGGAGCTCCTGAAATATCGTTGATGTATCAGGGATGTATGCGCAAGAAACCTCGCCCGGGACATTGTCCGGTTATGTTCTAAAATTTTATCGGTTTATTCTGTGACGGATGAAGCTTATTCTTCCACGTACCAAGCTTATTCTTTCACAGATGAAGCTTATTCTTCCGCATACCAAACTTATTCTGTCACAGAATAATCGTAACTTATTGCTTTAAATCCCTGTTTTTGTTCGAAAACTGCTAAATAAGGCAGGAAATGTCGTTTATTCCTATCAAACGATTCACGCTGAATGCTTCGGCATACTTTACTCCTATAGGAACTGCGTAATACATATCGCGGGCTTTGATGAACTCCAGAAACTCGGGCGAGGAAATAAACGTGTTCTTTTCTTTTGAAGCGGGATTATGAAACTGCGATTTGAACGCGCGAATGCATTCCATTTTCTTTTCGAAGTAATCAGAAATATCCACCACAAAATCGGCTTGCTGATGCAGTGCCTGCTGATAATGGTAAACTACCTTTGGTCGAAAGGCATCTTGTTTTGTTCCTTTCAATTTGGTTTCAATTTTTGCAAGCCCCGAAAGAAAACAGGCATCGCGGACTAACTCCGCTGTTTTGCCGTGGTCGGGATGGCGGTCGTATTTAGCATTGGCTAAAACAATTGCGGGACGATACTTGCGAATCATTTTAATGATAGCCAATTGATGTTCTTCATCGTTCTGAATAAATCCATCGCGCAAACCAAGATTCGCGCGCGCATGAACGCCTAAAATTTTAGTTGATACTTCCACTTCCTTTGCACGAATTTTGGCGGTGCCTCTTGTGCCTAATTCACCTCTGGTTAAATCTATGATGCCGACTTTGGAACCGAGGGCAATCTGTTTTATTAAAGTTCCCGAACAACTAAGTTCCACATCATCGGGGTGAGCGGCAAAGGCGAGTATATCTAATTGCATAAGGGCTGTTTTAATTTCTGCTTAAACTCCGAATTGTTTCAAATGATGTTTCAAATGCTTTACTAATAAATCGCGCCATTGTTCTTTCGATAACTTGCCGAACATAGGATGCGGTTTTACTTTTTCTGCTTCGCGCTCGTTGAATACATCGAGCATCTTTTTCAAAAATTCCAACTCGGTATAAAAATCTCTTGGCTTGCTGCCTTCTTTATTTTGATTGAGTTCCTTGGCGGTAGCGGCACCTTTAGGAAAGCCCGGCAACAAATACACAGCCGCAGGGAAAATAATTTTGTTCCATAAAAAGTTCGATTTGTCTATAGCGGGCTTCATGCCTAAGCAAATACGAAATGCATCGTTCATGTGGGTAAGCATTTGCGTTACGTTCATGCTGCCCCAGGCGGCTTTTGAATCGGGGGTAAGTTTATCGAGGCGCGAAACAAATTGTTGTTGCTGTTCTTCGCTTATGGTATTACTCATACTGCAAATCAATCGAATTTTTAAGAATTAAGCTTTCGGAATTTCACGCATCATCTCGCTGCGTATATACATGTAGAAATAGAAAGTAGAAGTGCCCGCAAACAAATGCCAAAGCGAATGCGGCTGAATAAAGCTGTTTTCGTTGCACAGCACTTTGTAAACATCAAAGCCAAACCACATTACCGCAAACAGAATAGAAGCAATGGAAGCAATCAGGTAATACCCGTTTGTTTTGCCCGGGTCTTTCTTTTCTACTACAATGCCGAAGACGATAATCGTAAAGATGATACTGAGCACCGAATAGTTTTCGTAACCATGAGGAAGAAAGAAAGTGAAAAGCAAATAGAGGATTGAGAACGCAATGATAACTGTCGTAGTGCTCTTGGTATGTTTCACATTCGAAGGCACACCAATGCTCAATAGCCAAACACGGTGTGTAAAGTACATCAGCGGAAAAAGCGAGAGCGAATACACCGAAGAAAAATCTAAACGGCTCGCAAATTCAATCAACGAAGAATGAAACAAAGTGCTGGCGCAAAAAATATAAAGCATAATGCAGCCCAGCATAATGCTGTAAAAAGGATTGGCAGAAATGATATTGTATTTGTTGCGTTTGTTTTGGTCTTTCCAACCCCTGCGCAAAATAGCCACGCCTACAAACCAGTAAATGAAATTGCTGAACGTGTTTATCGGCTGACGAATGGTTTTCGACATATCGGTATGCTCGCAAAAGAAAGTATTGATATCGGTAGAAGTGTCGAAGCTGTTCCAGACGTTGCGGTAAGGAAGCACATTATTAATAAACCAGATGCCCGATGCAAAAGCAATAGCAAAAGCGATTATCACCGCTATCCTTCTGCCCGAAAATTTAAGCACCTTGAAACGAATCATTGGCTTTTGATTAAGTAAAACGGAAAGTAAAAACCTGCTTCGTAATTTACACTATGACCGTAGATTTCTGCTTTTGCCGCTGCTGCTGTTTTAGCCGACCACCGTTAGGGAAAAATCATTTTGAAAGTTCGCTTTGTTAGATATTTTCGCGCCCTGTCTGCCGACAGGCAGGCGCATTTTTTAAAACAATATACAGATGAAAATACTCGTTCCCATAGCTAAAGTTCCCGATACAACTTCTAAAATCGCATTCACCGATAACAACACCAAGTTCAGTCCCGATGGTGTTACTTTTATTATGAACCCTACCGATGAGTGGTATGCCCTCGTTCGCGCCATTGAATTGAAAGAAAAACAAGGTGGCGAAGTAGTGGTGATTCACGTGGGTCTTGCCGATAGCGAACAAATTATTCGCAAGGCATTAGCCATTGGTGCTGATAAAGCCGTACGCGTAGATGCTGACCCAACCGATGCTTATTTCGTAGCTGCACAAATTGCAGCTCATGCAAAAACAGAGAACTACGATTTGATTATTGCCGGAAAAGAAACCATTGACTACAACTCGTATGAAGTAGGCGGAATGATTGCTGAATTGCTTGACTTACCTTGTGTAGCGCTCGTTCAGAAATTAGATATCGAAAACGGTGTGGCTACTATCAAGCGCGAAATTGAAGGCGGAACAGAAACGGTAGAAGCAAAATTGCCATTGGTAATTTGCGCACAAAAAGAATTAGCTGAAGCACGCATACCAAACATGAAAGGAATTATGGGTGCAAGAACAAAACCTTTGACGGTTGTTCCTGCTGATGCAACTGAAAAGCTGACAACTGTAGTTAACTACTCGCTTCCTGAAAAAGCGAAGGAGTGCAAATATGTTCAGCCCGATAATGTAGCTGAGCTTGTAAGATTACTTCACGAGGAAGCAAAAGCAATTTAATTCGAAATAAAATATCGTCTCTAACATTTTAAATAAAATACAATGGCAGTTTTAAGTTTTGTAGAAATATTCGAAGGAAAAATAAAGAAGGCATCGGTGGAAGCGGCTTACTATGGTTCTAAAGTAGCAGCGCAATTAGGCACTGATTCAGTGGCGGTTGTTCTGGGTGCTGCAAGTGCCGAAGAGTTGGCAACGCTTGGAACAGTAGGAGTGAAGAAGGTTCTTCACGCTAACGATGCGCGTTTCAACAACTTCGATTCAAAAGCATTTTCAAAAGCAGTGGGTGAAGCGGTTAACGCAGCAGGAGCAAATGTGGTGGTGCTTTCGTTCAACCAAAACGGAAAATTATTAGCACCGCGTTTGAGCGTTCGTTTGAAAGCGGGCTATGTGCCGGGTGCAGTAGAGTTGCCGGAGTTTAACGGAGCAACAGCTACCGCCAAGAAAAATGTTTTCTCGGGTAAAGCAACAGCACACTATCAATTGAACACCGAGAAGAAAGTGATTGCGGTTAATCCGAATTCGCTTTCACCGGTAAGAGGAACAGGAACAGCAGCCGTAGAAGCATTTGCTACTACCCTGACTGATGCCGATTTTTCAACGGTAGTAAAAGGAGCCGATTTAATTGTTGGTGAAATTCCATTGAGCGAAGCAGAACTCGTAGTATCTGCAGGCCGTGGTTTGAAAGGACCAGAGAATTGGGGAATGATTGAAGAACTTGCAAAATTATTGGGTGCAGCAACTGCCTGTTCACGCGCAGTAGCCGATGTGGATTGGAGACCTCACCACGAGCATGTAGGACAAACCGGTTTAACTATTCGCCCGAATCTTTACATAGCGGTGGGAATTTCAGGAGCTATTCAGCACTTAGCAGGAGTAAACGGTTCTAAAGTTATTGTGGTTATTAACACCGACCCTGAAGCACCTTTCTTTAAGGCAGCCGACTACGGTATTGTGGGCGATGCTTTCCAGATAGTGCCACAATTGATTGCCGAGATTAAAAAATTAAAGGCGGCTCATTAAGATATAAGTCAACAAGATAAATGTCATGCTTCGATTCAGTTCGGCATGACATTTTTTATTTTCGAAAATCGCTTTACATTTCGCAGGCATAGAACTAGATTAAGCAGGAATGAAAAAAATTGAACTCGACATTTTGCAACTTTCACACAGCGTAACGCAGTCAAATTCGTTTGCGGTGGTGCTGGGCGAAGTGGGAGGTAGCCGCAGATTGCCGATAGTGATTGGTGGTTTCGAAGCGCAGGCAATTGCCGTGGCGCTCGACAATATGAAACCATCGCGCCCGCTTACACACGACTTAATGAAAACCATGTGCGATACCTTCGGTATCGAAATTGAATACATCTACATTTCGAAATTGATAGACGGAGTTTTTTATTCGAACCT
>CANJRM010000131.1 GCA_947476645.1 Bacteroidota bacterium | reverse complement strand
CGTCTCTTCGTCCGTAACTCTCCGTCAATAATTCTATTTTTAGCCCGATGGCATCTTCGGGAAAAATTTATTTCGCTTCTGATCTTCATTTGGGTGTGCCCGATGAAGTATCGAGCAATGCGCGCGAAAAACTTTTTGTGCAGTGGCTTGATGAAATAAAAACTGACGCTAAAGAAATTTACATCATTGGCGACATGTTCGATTTCTGGCACGAATACAAAACCGTTGTGCCAAAAGGATTTGTGCGCGTTCAGGGAAAAATTGCCGAGTTGTGCGATGCCGGAATTCCCGTTCACATTTTTACGGGCAATCATGATTTATGGATGTTCGGATATTTTGAAAAGGAATTAGGAGCTAAAGTTTATACGCAACCCATCGAAAGAACATTTGACGGGAAGAAATTTTTCATTGGTCACGGAGATGGTCTCGGACCCGGTGACCATGGATATAAATTCATCAAGAAAGTTTTTTCAAATCCCGTTTGTCAGTTTTTGTTTCGATGGCTTCATCCAGATATTGGTGCGCGTATCGCAAACTATTTTTCTTACGAAAGCCGTTTTGGAAATGTAGGACAAAGAAAACCACCAGAAGAATTTCAGAACGAAGAAAGAGAATGGCTTGTACAGTTTTCAAAAGAGGTTTTGAAAAAAGAGCATTTCGATTTTTTTGTTTTTGGTCATCGCCACTTACCACTCGATGTTCAGTTAAATGAAAAAAGCCGCTACATCAATACCGGAGATTGGCTCGATTATTACAGCTATGCTGTTTTTGACGGAGAGAAAATGGAGTTGAATTATTTTAAACAAACATGAGCTTCAAGTTACGGGTTGCGGGTTACGAGTTAAATACAACATTCTTTGTGTTGTCTGTTGTGTGTTGCTTGTTGTCTGCTGCTTTGCCTTTTTCTCTTCTCAATTCTTACGAAACAAAAGCCAACTTTTTAGCAGTAGATAATTTCAGCAGTTTCTATTCTGCTTCTAATAATTCTGTTCTCAAGTTTTCTAACGAAGGAAAATTTTTGTACCGCTACGAAGAATTCAATTACGGCAAAATAGGAATGATAGATGTGAGCAACCCTATGAAGATGCTCGTGTTCTATCCTGATTTTATGACGGTGGTTACGCTCGACAAATTTCTATCGCCATTAACTACCTACAATTTTTTTCAGCTCGGTTATCAGAATATTTCTGCAGTTGCCTCTTCTACTGATGGACGAATCTGGTTTTACGACAACACCGATTTTAAATTGAAGAAGATAGATGAAGCAGGAAAAGTTTTTTTGGAAAGTCAGCCGTTGAATGTATTGTTAGAGCAAGCACCCAATCCTAATTTTATGCTGGAACGCGATAGCAAAGTTTATATGAACGACACCGCCATCGGCATTTTGGTCTTTGATATTTTCGGAAGTTATGAGAAGACAATTCCATTAAAAGGGCTCAAGAAATTTCAGATTCTGCAAGACCAGATTGTGTATTTCGACAACCATCAACTCAATTCATATAGCTCGCTTACGCTCGACTTAAAATCGCTTGCTCTGCCCGATACTACTGACGTAGGTCTTGCTGTGCTTGAAAAAGAACGGTTAGCTGTTTTGAAAAAAGATAAGATTGATTTTTATAGGTATTGAGCTTACTCAATATACTTCCTTTCCGAAATTTTTTTGTCTATCGAAGGAGAATCCGTGCCGAGGTCTTTAGCTTGCTTCCAGTATTTAACCGCTTCTTCTTTATTGCCGAGTTCATAAAGAATGTCTCCATAGTGCTCAATGATTGTTCCGCTTTTATCACCACCGGCTTTCATTGCTTTTTCCTGCCACTCTTTTGCTCCGCTAAAATCATTCAACCGAAAAAGTATCCATGCATACGTATCTAGAAACGAACTGCTATTCGGTTCCAATTTGTTAGAGTAAGCACTCATTTGCTTCGCCTTCTCCAAATTTGTTTTGCGCAAACTGAGATAGTAACTATAGTTATTCAGCACATAAGAATTCTCGGGGTCGAGTTTCAAGGAGCGGTCGTACGCGCTGTCGCTTGCCGTAAATTTATTCATGCTGTGGTAAACATCTCCGAGGTTTGCAAAAAACTGCGCACGCAGTTTTTCATTATCAGCACTCATTTTTTCTCCCTTCGAAAAACTCTTCACTGCTTTTTCTAATTCTTTATTCTGCTGTTCTGCTGCGCCTTTAAATAAATAAACCATTGCCTGATTCGGAAAAAGCTCCATGGCTTCGGTGCTAGTCTTTTGCAGACTAATCCAGTCGCGCTTTACATTGTAAAGAACCATGACCTGCTGCCAAACCTGAAAAACATCTTTGTTTATGGTGAGCGCTTTCAAATAGGCATCAAGCGCTTTATCGTTTTGGTTATCGAGATAATACAAATCACCTTTAATGGCGTATCCTTTTGCATCATCAGGATGAACAGTGGTTAATGTTTCTGCCAGGTCAAACGCATCAGCGTGTTTGTCTTTTTGCAAATCCCAGTATTGCAAAAACGGATAAAGGATTTTGATTTTGGTATCTACATCCACCTTCGGATTGGCAAAAATCTTTTTGATGCTTTCTAAACTTTGTTGTTCGTTTCCGCTTTGCATTCCAAAATCGGCAGCTGCCAAAAGCGCACTTGCATTGTCGGGTTCAATTGCAAGAATTTTTTTGTAAACCTCCATTGCCTTTTCTTTCATGCGATTGGCACGATACATATCTGCCAGCATGAGCAAGTAATCTATCTCTCCCGGATTTGCATCAATCAATTTTTGCACTTCGTTAACCGCATCGTTGAATTTGTTGAGATGCAGATAAAGATTTTTTTTCTCCATCACTACGTTTTCATCTATACCGAAATTTTTTTCGTATTGGTCGTAAGTCTTAATTGCGTTTTCGAATTGACCTGCTTTAGATTGCAGAAAGCCGAGGTTCAGAAAGTAGTCAGGATTGTTTGGAAATTTTTCAATCAACGATTTGAATGCATCTGCCGCATCTTTCGTTTTGCCTTCGTTCATGTAAACATTGGTCAGCATTTCCATAAACCATTTATTACCTGCATCTAATTTCACAGCGGCAGCAGCTTCTGTTTCGGCTTCATTCAATTTACCTTGTGTAAAATAAATCTGCGACAACTGAAAGTGCGCATTCGAATTAGTCGGGTCAAGTGCTATAACATCCTGATAATTTTTTATCGCCACCTCATTGTCTTCCACCACTTTTGCTTTTTCAGCATCGAGTAAAAGGCGTTCTAATTTTTGCTTGGTGCTTTTGTCGAGCGAGGAAGTTTGAGTTTTATCATCGCCTTTTTTCTTCTTCTTTTTTTCTTTATCAAAACCTGCCGCATGGCTAATTACCACAAAAGAGAGAAACAATAATATGGTTGAGAAAAATTTCATTTGCTGATTTGAGAAGAGAACAACGAGAGCATTGTCTCTCCGTTATTCTTTTATTGAATTGTAATCGCCTACACTTAAGTCTTCCATTCTGCCTTCAAGTTTAACATTATTCCCAATCATTGAATTAGCGATTAACTTATTTTTCAGAATTGTTTTGCTCTGCACAATGCTATTCTTCACCACCGAATTTTCAATGGTAGTTCCCGCACCAACAGAAACATGCGGACCAACCACCGAATTTTTAAGCACCACTCCTTCTTCAATATAACAAGGTGCAATCACCAAAGAATTTTCAATCACTGCTTTTTCGCTCACTAAGTTTTCATTCTTTATAAACTCCAACACGCGCGAATTAGTATAAACCGTAGCATCTTTATTTCCGCAGTCGAGCCATTCCTGCACTTCGCCTTTGTAAAACTTCGAGCCCTTCTTCTTCATGTTTTCCATGGCATCTGTCAACCAGTATTCACCTTTTTGTTTGATGTCGTTGTCGAGCAAGTATTGCATTTCATCGCGCAGGTATTTTCCGTCTTTGAAATAGTAAATACCAATGATGGCAAGGTCCGAAATAAAATCTTTCGGCTTCTCTACAAAATCAGTAATCACTCCATCGGCATTCATTTTCACCACACCAAACGCAGAAGGGTCGTCAACTTTCTGCACCCAGATAATGCCATCTTTTTGCGCATCAATTTTATAATCGGCACGAAATAAAGTGTCGGCAAAAGCAACAATCACATTGCCGTGCAGAAAATCGCCAGCACACAAAATTGCATGAGCGGTTCCGAGCGGTTCTGCCTGATAGCGAATGTGTCCGCGACTTCCCGCATCCTTAGCAATGCTCAAAAGTTTTTCTTCTATCGCTCTTCCAAAATCTTCACGAATTACAAATACAACGTCCTCCACTTTTTGCTCCGTGCTCTTCTTCAAATCATGAACCAAGCGCTCAACAATCGGTTTGCCCGCAATCGGCAACATTGGTTTTGGAACTGTAAGTGTGTGCGGTCTTAATCGGCTGCCCCATCCAGCCATCGGGATAATTATTCTCATGTCTTTTATTTTCCTGTTGAACCAAATCCTCCTTCGCCTCTTTTCGTTTCGTTTAACTCTTCTACCTGAACCAATTCTGCTTTTTCATGCTTCGCAATTATCATTTGCGCAATACGTTCACCATTCTTCACTATAAAAACTTCATTACTTAAATTGATAAGTGCAATTTTTATTTCTCCACGGTAATCGCTGTCAATAGTTGCGGGAGTGTTCGGCAAACTGATGCCGTGTTTAAATGCTAAACCACTTCGCGGACGAAGCTGCGCTTCATATCCCTCGGGAATTTCGAGGAACAATCCTGTAGGAATCAGTTTTCTTTCCAAAGGTTTCAGCTCCACTTCCTCACTCACAAACGCGCGCAAATCCATACCTGCCGAACCGCTTGTTTCGTAAGCGGGCAAAGGGTTGTTGCTTTTATTGATGATTCTGATTTGCATAAAGGACGCCAAAAATAAAATTTATACGATGGGGGTTGATGAAGAGCCTTTGAAGAGTTTGCGACCCTCTTCAAACCAAACCAAGATTAAAAAGGCAAGCATGTAAACAGTACTTAAAACAAATGGCGGAAGTTGTTTTGCGAAAGGCAAATGTGCGCTCGCCCTAGTAAAAGAGAAATAGAAAAGCAGCGCGAGGAAAAAGTATTTGACGAAACTTTTCAAATCGTATTCCACCGGATAAAATTTTTGTCCGAGCAAATAGGAAACGATTGCCATGCTCGCGTAGCAAGCCAATGTTGCCCATGCGCTCGCCACATATCCATATGCGGGTATAAAAGCAATGTTCAAAACAACAGTAAGCAGCGCACCTCCCAAGGAAACAAACGAACCAAGTAAAGTTTTATCTGTGAGTTTATACCAAATGGAAAGGTTGACATACACACCCAAAAACAAATTTGCCAGTAGCAAAACAGGAACAATCGAAAGTCCTTCGCGAAAATCTTTACCGATAAAATATTTGAACACATCTATGTAAAGTGTGACAAGTAAAAAGATGGTGACACAAACAATCACGAAATACTTCATCACATCGGCATATACTTTTGTTGAATTTTTTTCTTTGGCGTGTGAAAAGAAAAACGGCTCTGCTGCATAGCGAAACGCCTGAATGAAAAGTGTCATTAAAATGGAAAGCTTGTAGCAGGCACCATAAATGCCGAGCTGCTCCATATTCGTTTTTGCATCGAAGGGCAGAAGAAATTTCAGGATAGCGCGGTCAAGCATTTCGTTGATGATTCCCGCAAAACCAATAATCACCATCGGCAGTGAATACCGAATCATCTTCTTTAAAAGCACTACATCAATTCCCCCAAAAATTCCGCGAAGCAATGGCGAAAGCAAAAACAGTTTGAATGAACTCGCAATCAAGTTCGCTATGAAAATATAGCCAAGGCCAATTTCAGGATTATACATTTTGCCAAAGAAAGAACCTGCATCTGCTTCAAATGCACGTTTGCAAACCACGATAAAAAACAGGTTGAGTAAAATGGTCAATCCTATTTCCAAAAACTTGATGCCAGCAAAATGCCATGCTTTATTTTCTGAGCGCAGCCGCGCAAAAGGAATAGTAGCTACTGAATCAAAAACAAGAATCAGTGCGAACCAATAAAAGTATTCGTGGTGGGTTGGATAACGAAGTGCCTCTGAAACCGGAGAAACAAAAACGGCAATCAATAAAATGAAAACAAAATTTGCGATTAAAACAAAGTTGAGCGCGGTGGAATAAACCTTCGCTTTGTTTTCTGCATCCTGAGTGAATCGAAAAAAACCGGTTTCGAAACCAAACACTAACAAAGTACCAAGGAATCCCGTATACGCATAGAACTCACTGACCACTCCATATTCCGCTTTTGAAAACGCATAAGTATAAAGCGGCACCATCAGGTAATTAAGAAACCTACCAACTATGCTGCTAAGTCCATAGATGGCAGTTTGTGATGCGAGTTTTTTGAGCGGGTTCATTTGGCTTAGCTAAGTTCTTCTTTATTCATACAAGATGGAACTTGGTTTTCAATACCACCACACAAGTTGTAACTTTTAGCATACGCATGCGTATATGTTTTTTACAAACGTACTGGATAATGAAAACGGCTTTTTACATTTTTATTTTCTTCTCTCTTACTGCTGGTGGTGCCACCGCGCAGGAAACAATAACGTTTATAAACGGGAAATATGAAGGCGACATGAAAGATGGCAAACGCCAAGGTCACGGCCGTGCGGTTTATTTTGATGGCTCATTATATGATGGCATGTGGGCGAATGATCTGCGCAATGGCGTTGGTCGCGCCATTTTCAAAGATGGCTCTTCTTTTTATGGCGATTGGAAAGAAGATAAACGTCAAGGCCGAGGCAACTACGAATTTCCGAATGGCGATAAGTTTATTGGTCAGTTTGCAAATGATGAAATGAGCGGTTACGGAACTTACATGTATGCCAATGGGAACAAGTATATAGGTGACATGGTTAACGGTGTGATTAACGGAAAGGGTGTTTTGTATTACGCGAGCGGTGAACGCTATGAAGGTTCATTTATAGATGGACAAAAAGCGGGCAAAGGCAAATACTATTATAAGAGCGGAAATTTGTATGATGGCTATTACATGGCGGACAAGAAAGAAGGCTTCGGTAAAATGGTTTTTGCAAATGGCGATGAATACATGGGTGAGTTCAAAGATAACAACCGAACAGGCAAAGGAATTTTTACTTGGGCAAATGGCGACCGTTATGAAGGTGATTTCACCAATGGAAACTTAAACGGCTTCGGAAGTTTTACTTGGAGCGATGGAGAAAAATATACCGGCACCTGGACAAACAATAACCGCGATGGGCAAGGAACATTCGTTGCCAAAAGCGGAGAAGAAAAAATGCTGGTGTTTGCCAACGGGCAAAAGAAATCTCAATAAAGACTTGTTGTTTATTTATCGGAGAGTAAAATCTGCTTTGTAAAAGGCAGATTTTTTATTTTGTG
>CANJRM010000130.1 GCA_947476645.1 Bacteroidota bacterium | reverse complement strand
GATATTTTCGGAGGTTCTATTCCGCGCGAATTTATTCCGCCTGTAGAAAAAGGATTTAAAGAAGCTATGAAGTCAGGCGTTCTCGCAGGGTACGAAGTAGATAGCTTGAAAGTTCGTTTGTTTGATGGTTCGTTCCACGCGGTTGACTCCGATGCATTATCATTTGAGTTGTGTGCGAAACTTGCTTTCAGAACAGCAGGCAAACTTTGCAAACCGGTTCTTTTGGAACCAATCATGAAAGTGGAAGTAATTACTCCTGAAGCAAACACCGGAGATGTAGTAGGTGATTTGAACCGCAGAAGAGGTTTGTTGGAAGGTATGGAAGCAAAAGTGAATGCACAGGTAGTAAAAGCGAAAGTGCCATTGAGCGAAATGTTTGGATACGTTACACAGTTGAGAACATTGACTTCGGGTCGTGCTACATCAGTAATGGAGTTCCACAGTTTCCAACCGGCACCAGAAAGTGTTGCCAATGCAGTAATTGCAAAGAACCAGGGTAAGAACAGAAGCAGCGCAGTTGAGCAATAAATTTTTAATCAATTCATTTAAATAAAAAACCGTTCTTTTTATGAGCCAAAGAATCAGAATTAAATTGAAGAGTTACGACCACAATCTCGTTGACAAAAGTGCCGAGAAAATCGTAAAGACTGTGAAGAACACAGGCGCTATAGTAAGTGGACCGGTGCCACTTCCGACTAATCGTAAAGTGTTTACTGTTCTTCGCTCACCGCACGTAAATGCAAACTCTAAGGAGCAGTTCCAGCTTTGCACTTACAAGCGCTTGCTTGATATTTATCAATCATCTTCTAAAACAGTAGATGCGTTGATGAAACTCGAACTTCCGAGTGGTGTTGAAGTAGAAATCAAGGCATAGTTTTTTAATCAAAAAGTATTTATTCATTATGAGCCGCGATCCCGAGTACTCGGGAGGCTCCTCTAAAACCAAATAGTATGAAAGGAATTATCGGAAAGAAAGTAGGAATGACAAGTGTGTTTGACAATGGAAAACATACCGCTGTTACCGTTATTGAAGCAGGTCCATGTGTAATTACACAAATCAAGACTGTTGAAATTGACGGCTATACTGCAACGCAGTTAGCATTTGACGACAAGAAGGAAAAACAAACTCCTAAGCCGCTTCAAGGGCACTTCAAAAAAGCAGGCACAACTCCTAAAAGAAAGGTAGTTGAGTTTCGCGATTATGATTTTCAAAAGCCGGTTGGCGAAGTTGTTCTTGCAACAACATTTGAAGAAGGAGATTTAGTAAACGTAATAGGAACTTCTAAAGGAAAAGGATTCCAAGGTGTTGTAAAACGCCACGGATTTTCTGGAGTAGGAATGACTACTCACGGTCAGCATGACCGCGCACGTGCAGGGGGGTCTATCGGTGCTTCTTCTGATCCATCACACGTATTCAAAGGAGTGCGTATGCCGGGAAGAATGGGCGGTAACCGCGTAGAAACATTGAACCTTGCAGTAGTAAAAGTATTGGGAGACCAGAACCTGATTCTTATCAGAGGCTCGGTGCCGGGTGCTATAGGTTCTTATGTAATAATTGAAGGGTAGTTTCTGTAGTAATATAGGATTCCCGATAAAGGAAAGTGAAAGGTCCCCCGAGTATTCGGGGGATTTTTTTTTCTACTTCTTTCAAAACAATACGTATGAATTGCAAAAGGGGGTAGATGAGTTTTGCACTAAACAAGTAAACGATTTTGCTGTTTAATAAGCACACCAAATACGCCTATGAGTAAAATAAATATCAAGTCTTATTATGATGTAGTAATAATAGGTGCTGGCATGGGTGGCTTAACAGCCGCGGCTATTCTAAGCAAGGCAGGATATTCAGTAGTAGTGTTAGATGCTGCTAATCAGGCAGGCGGATATTTAGCAGGTTTTCACCGTAACAGGTTTAGGTTTGATACCGCAGTGCACTGGTTAAACCAATGCAACCCTGGTGGAATTATGCATACCGTGTTTGAAACCATCGGAACAGATTACCCAAAAGTAACGCAGCAGAAAAGAATTAAACGTTACACCGGTGACCATCACGATTATTTACTCACCAATAATCCTGACGAATTAAAACATCAACTGCAAAAAGATTTTCCGCTGGAGGCAAAAGGTATTGAACTTTTTTTTAAGCATGCGAAAGAGTTTGGGCGAACCATGAATACCTGGGGTAATAATATCCGGGCTTCTGAAACTTTTCAAAATTCAGAAAAACTACAATATGCCATTAGCACTTTCCGATTTGTACTTCCGTTTCTAAAACATATTCGCTTTACCGGGGAAGAAGGATTAAAGAGCGGATTGAACCGTTATTTTCATGATGAAAAATTACAAAACATTTTTTGCACAGAGCCAGATTTGCTTTCGTGTTTAGTGCCTATTGGCTGGGCTTATTTTAAAGATTTTCAAAATCCCCCAAAGGGTGGTGGGCAGGCTTTTCCCGAATGGCTTAAACATGTAGTAGAGTTTTACGGCCATGCCATTTTCTTCCATAGTCGCGTTACTAAAATTTTACTCGATGCAAACTCAGCTAAAGGGGTAGAGCTAAATTATAGAGGAACTATATACCAGGTAGCTAGCCGGTATGTTATTGCCGCATGCGATGTAGAAACACTTTACGAAAAAATGTTGCCAGCTTCTTCTGTGCCCGAAAAATTTAAACATCGGTTACGCAACGCACGGCTTTACGGTTCATCGTTTACTGTTAACGTAGCTTTAGATTGCAACCCCGCTGACTTAGGCTTTGGCGAAGAGGCTATCCATATCACCAAACAAACCAATACACGTGCAGAGCATACTGCTGCTAATGCTCAAACTACAGAGATAATCATACTTGCACCCTCGTGCCGCGATGAAACTATGGCACCGGCTGGGCAAGGCACCATTACTATTTTTATGCCAGCCGAAATTCATCAGCACGATTTCTGGAAAACCGTAAAAACCACCAATGGCGAATACCTGCGCGGAGAAGCCTACAACAATTTCAAAAACCAAATGGCCGAAATTTTACTACAACGAGTAGAAGAAAAAGTTGCGCCTCATTTGCGCTCGCATATTTTGTTTTATGAAGTAGCCACACCGTTTACACACTTACGCTACACAGGTAATAAAAACGGAACTATGATGGGCGCGCGCCCCGGTAAAGAAAACATGAAAGCCAGTGTGGCGCATTACCGCACACCTGTAAAAAACTTATTCCTGGGTGGCCATTGGGCCGAGTTAGGTGGTGGAGTTCCTATTGCGGTTAAAGCTGGTTTTAACGCGGCACTACTTGTTTTTAAGGATGAAAAGCAAAATGTATTACAGGCTTACGCCAACTACATCAATCAAAAAATTAAAGCACCTGAATTTCGTGCACTTACCTTGTTTAAACCTTACATCAACAACTGGCAACAACAACTAACCCCTGCGCAATTATTGGCCGCACGAAGAGTTACACCTGTTGAATAAAAAAGCCCAGTGGATTAAACCAAAGGGCCTTTTATGCTTTTTCTAAATAACAGTAAGGTCTAGGAGTGAACTACTGCTTAGCTAATTTCTGCAACTCTTCTTCGAGCACAAACTCATCACCATCTACATAACCCGAATGAGTGAAAGCAATTTTGCCGGTGGCATCTACCACTACGGTAAACGGAACACTTTGAATATTCAACTGGCGTTTTAAATCCTGATTGACATCCAACAGCACTTCATATTCCCAACGCTGTCCTTCAACAGTTGGTTTTACTTTCGTAGTGCTCCGCGAATCATCAATAGAAACGGCAACTATCTGCACATTATATTTCTTCTTCCAATCATCATAAATGTCTGCCATGTTGGTGAGTTCTTTTTTGCAAGGCACACACCAGGTTGCCCAAAAACTAAGCACCGTAATTTTGCCGCTCTTGCCATAATCGGCTACGTTTACATTCTTGCCGTTTACATCAGCCAGCGTAATAGAAGGCAGTGTTTTCTCTCCCATAAATTTTTCAACGGCCTTAGGGGTTTGTGCAAATGCAGCGATAAAAGAGGTGAGAACTACAAACGATGCGAAGATTTTTTTCATGAATTTATTTTTACGGTGATTGCTTTTCAATGATAGTGCCAAGTACTTTGTTGTAAGTAAAACTAAACGATTTTTGAATAAACGGTAGAAGTATAACTTTACGCCATCCATATTATTTCGTTGCATGCAAAAACTCAACACGCTATCCACAATTCTGTTTTTATTTCTGTTCCAAAGCGGTTTTTCGCAATGGGGTTATTTCTCGGGTTCGTTTCAATCGAACACTAATTTCTTTATCCGCGACTCGCTGATTGGTGCTTACAATCTGCCGCATTACGATAATTACAAAGTAGGAACCGATGTGTGGCTCAACCTTAATTACAGCAACGAAAAATTCGGGCTGGAGACAGGTGTTCGTTTAGATTTCTTTTATAATTCTATTCTTCGCACTCCTACTTCGCCATATACTGCTGTAGGGTTAGGAAATTTCTTCATCAAGAAAAAAGTGAAAGACCTTACCATTACAGGAGGTTATATCTACGACCAGATTGGAAGCGGAATTATTTACCGCACGTATGAAGAGCGCGCATTGGGAATTGACAATGCTTTGTTGGGTGCGCGCGTTGAATACGATATCAAAAGCAAAGTGAAACTGAAAGCTTTTGCAGGCGTGCAGAAATGGAAGTTCTCCATTTTAAAACCAATCATTCTCGGTTTTAATGCCGATGGAAATTTTTCTACGAAGAACAACAAAGTAACTTTTCAGCCGGGTATTGGTGTGGTGAATCGTAGCATGGACCAGGCATCTGTTGCGCAAATTGTAACTACGATTGAAGGATACGATACGCTCGGTCGTTTTGTGCCAAAGTATAACACATATGCGTTTACTGCTTACAACACTTTAACTGCGGGTGATTTTAGTTGGTATGTAGAAGGCGCTTACAAATCGCATGAAGCCATTAAGAAAGACCAGATAAATGATGCAAAGGATTCACTAATAAACGTTCCCGGAAATTGTTTTTATACCACACTGAATTACTCGCACAAAGGAATTGGTGTAACGCTTCAATTCAAGCGCACCGAAAATTTTTATCTGCACAACTCACCTAATCCTACCGAAGCTTTGTTTGATGGCACTATGAATTTTCTTCCGCCTGTTTCAAGACAAAATTCATTGCGATTGCCTTCGCGTTATTTTGCGCCTTCATTAGAGAATCGCGAGTTAGCTTTTGGCGGAGAGATTACTTATTCGCCCGATAGAAAAATGACTTTCACTGCGCAAGGTTCTTTCATCCGCGATTTTATTCTCAAAAAATTCAATCCAAGCAACACTATATTTTTTGCTGAAGGGTTTTTCAATGCCATGTTTAAACCAACAAAAAGTATTGAAGTAGAATTTGGATTTCAATATGCTCGCTACAACAAATTTATTTACCGCAAAGATGGCGCACCCGATATCAACTCTTATACTCCGTTCACCGAACTCACTTACAAAATCAACAAGAAGCACTCGCTTCGCTGGGAGTTTCAATATCAGCACGTGATTAAAGATTATGGTCAGTGGCTTTATGCTTTAATGGAATACAATTTTGCTCCGCATTTTTCGTTTGCTGTTTCAGATATGTGGAACTTTAAACCGAATCCTGACATCAATCCGAATGCGAATCATTACTATTCTATTTTTGCGGGCTATACGATTGGCGCGCATCGCTTCACCGTTAGTTATGTTAAACAGGTAGAAGGAATTGTTTGCACCGGAGGAGTTTGTCGTTTAGAGCCGGCATTCAGCGGAGTGAAAATCGGAATTAACTCAACGTTTTAATAGTGTCAATCATGAAGAAAAATATTCTTGTTCTTGGTTCTTTGTTTCTCACCATTTGCGCATTTCATTCCTGTAAAGAAGTAGGTCCGAATATTGTTTTGAAGCCAAACTACAACGCGGCATTTGATACCAGTTATGTGGAATCACCTGTTCAAGTTGCTGAATTGAAAAATGTGGTGATTGAAGAATTTACAGGGGTGAAATGCTCTAACTGTCCAGCAGGGCATCAAATAATTGCTGTCCTTAAAACAGCAAATCCCAATAGAATTGTTTCTATAAGTATGCATCCCAAAAACGGACTCGGCTTACCTTACTCTGGTAATCCTGATTTGAGGAATGATAAAGTACAGGACTTAATGACGAACTATTTTTCGTATCCGGGTTTTGAACCAATTGCAAGTATAGATCGACAATTGTTTCCATTAGAATCAAATATTCTATTAGATAAGAACAAATGGACAAGTTTCACCAATCAGGAGATTGTCCTGACAACACCAGTTAACTTAATGCTGAATACTTCCTACGATTCGGCTACAAATGAATTAACTATTGTAACCGAACTTCATTATACAAAGAATGTGAATGAGGAAAATAAGCTCACTATAGTTTTAACTGAGAGCAACGTTGTTGCTGCACAATTAGATGGCAGTACAGTTATTGATTTGTATGAACACAAAGATGTGTTGCGTGATTTCATTACTGATAATAGAGGCGATGCTGTTCCTATGCCTCACGATGCAGGTCGTGTTATCATTAAAATTTACAAAACAACTTTAAATGCTGCATGGAAACCCGAGAACATGAAAGTAGCGGCTTATGTTCACGAAGGTTCTGCTACTTCGAAGATTGTTTACCAAGGGAAGGAAGTTGATGTAGAGTAAAACCTTTTACTCTGGAATATCAAAAGGGAAATGTCATGCTGAGCCTGTCGAAGCATTTTCTTTACTACTCGCTCTTCGACAAGCTCAGAGTGACAACTCTCTAAATACAAATGTCTCACTCCATTTTTTAGTTTTGCCTTTATGAAGATTTCCTACAACTGGCTGAAAAATTACGTTGATTTTAATCTCACACCAAACGATTTAGGCGAAGTGCTAACGGGCGTTGGCTTGGAAGTGGAAGACATTATTCCTTTCGAAACTATCCAAGGCGGACTCGAAGGTGTGGTGATTGGCGAAGTGAAAGAATGCGCTAAGCATCCTGATGCTGATAAACTTTCGGTTACAAAAGTAGATGTTGGCAGTGGTGAAATGTTGCAAATTGTTTGTGGCGCACCCAATGTTGCCGCAGGGCAAAAAGTAGTGGTGGCATTGGTGGGTTCAATTTTGTATCCATCAGCAGGAGAAAAGCTGGCGATTAAAAAAGCAAAGATTCGCGGTGTAGAAAGTTTCGGAATGATTTGTGCCGAAGATGAAATTGGTTTGAGTGAAAGCCATGCTGGCATTATGGTGCTTGATGCTTCGGCAATTGTTGGAACTAAGGCTGCCGATTATTTCAAAGTGGAAAAAGATTTTGTTTTAGAAATAGGATTGACACCAAACAGAGGTGATGCCAACTCGCATATTGGTGTTGGGCGCGATTTAGCCACAGCCTTAAATGTGACTTACAAATCGAAAGTAAATTTCACAAAACCTGATTTAAGCAAGCTCAAAGTTCAAAGTTCGAAATCTCAAATAGAAGTTGAAGTAAAAGATACAGAAGCATGTCCGCGTTATTC
>CANJRM010000129.1 GCA_947476645.1 Bacteroidota bacterium | reverse complement strand
GTCGTTTGAACAGAAGTTACAGTTATGGCAGTAGGTTGTGTAATTGTAAAAGAAGTACTTACAGAACATCCCAAATTATCAGTAATTCCTACTTGGTAAGAGCCTGCACCTAATCCCGTAAAATGAGAAGTAGCAGAAAATGTTTGGTCGTTGATGCTATAAGTATATGGTGACGATCCGCCTGCAGCAACTGCTGTTGCGCTGCCATCTAAAGCACCATTACAGGTAGCGTTTACAATAGACGAAACAGTAGCCGAAAGACCAACCGAAATTTGCATTGTTTTTTCATTCGTACAGGTGTTATGCCAACCTACCAAAGTAGTAGTCAGTGTAGCTGTATAAACACCAGGTGTTGAATAAACGTGACTTGGATTAACTGCATTGGATACCGGAGAACCATCTCCGAAATTCCATGCATAAAAATGTTCACTGCCTGCATAACCCGGCATGGCAATTAAGTTGAACATGCTGTCCATACTAACAGTAGAAGAATTTGTAAAGTTTACTGTACCACCAGTAGCCACACAATATGAACTGACATCGAAGTTAGAAGTGATATAATTGGTTATGCGCGGAACGAGATAAAAATCCCCATCTCTTTGAAAATCGGTCATGGCACTTGTCCAGTTATTTCCGGTAGATGTTCCTGCAAGTGATGCCAGGTTTTCTCCGTTACCTTCTCCGTTGCCGGTGTATTGAAGTTTAAAAGAATTTCCCCATGGTGCTGCTGAACGAAGTTCAACTTCCACAGCAAAATCTGCACTCACCAGTACACCTCCGCCACTAAAGTTAACATCAATGTAACCGGTGAAGTTGTTAAACCACCACCAAGTAGTATTAGCGGCTTGTATTAATGTGGTTGGTCTTCCTGTATTATCTACATTATAGATACCAACTCGTAAAGGCACTCCACCGCCAAAAATATTTTGGTAGTCGCCATGTAATCTTACCGAAGTAATTCTGCCTGACCCTGAGTAATGATACGTTTGCGCAGCCTTTTCTTCATAGCCGGCATTCAACGTATAAAAACCCGTATCAAGCGTGTTCTTGAAACTGACATAACCGTTCAGGTCGCTACATGATGTTTGGGCATATACACCCGTTGCAGTCATAAAGAGTATGACCATTAATTGTAAAATCTTCCTTTTCATGTTTTCTTGTTTTTAAAATTTGATGAATTAAATACGGTGCAAACGTATGGCATGTAACACCCCTGAAAAATGATGGCGAGTGTTGCACTTACTGATTATTGTCAGTTCGAATTGAATCAGAAAAAAATGCGAAGTGCATACCTAAACGCTGATACGTTCTATTGGAGTTCAATAATCAATTAAACAGCTTTTGTAGTTTTTCATTTTCGAGAATGATAATACTCCCCTGTTTAATATCAATCAGTTTTTCGCTTTTGAAATCGCTGAGTATTCTGATGACAGCCTCTTTACTGGCACCCGTAACGTTGGCAAGATTTTGACGAGAGATTTTAAACTGCACTACACCATTTGCAGTACTCTTATACTTATCCTGCAAATACAATAATCCATCTGCCACTCTTTTGCGTAGTGAGTGATAGGCAAGATGTAATAACTGGTCTTCCTTTTCATTTATGTTCTTTGTAAGTAAACGGATAAACTGATTTTCAACTTCGTTGTGACCAAACATTACTGAAGGAAATTCTTCTTTTGGAATTAGCTTGAGTTCAGTATCTTCTATTGTCTCCACGCTATCCATATAAAACGAACCTTCGAGAAGAGCACTGTAACCAAAAAAATCTCCCTCTTTGAGTATAGATGTTATCAATTCATGACCCTCTTCAGTAGCCTTGAAGACTTTTAATTTACCGCTTACGACATAAAATAAATGCCGCGGATAGTTCCCTTCTTTGTAAACCAGTTGCCCTTTGCTATACAATTTTGACTCTCTGTCTTCTGCAATGAGATTTGCAAGACTGATTTTTTTCTTTTCCTGCAAAATTGCCATGTTATTTTTTTGCTCCCTGATAAATTGAGCTTTGAGTTTTTCGCTTTTGTTTAACCGTGTTTCAATAGCTCTTAAGAGTTCATCTCCCTCAATTGGTCCTTTTAAAAAATCATCGGCACCAAAATCCATCCCTTTTCTAATATCCAATTGCTCCTTTTTAGTAGAAAGAAACACAAAAGGAATAGTTGAGCATCCAGGATTTTTACTAATGATATGCAGAATAGCGTAGCCATCAAAAGCGGGCATTGTTACCTCACATAAAATCAAATCCGGATTTTCCTTTTTTACCATGTCTAAACCTTGCCTGCCATCAACTGCAACAGAAACATGATAACCTGCCATCTGTAAAATCTCCTGAAGATTTTCCCGAATTTCCGCATTATCCTCAATCAGTACAATCTTTTTCATATCCCGTTTTAAGATGACAAAATAATAGTCAGAAAAATAAAGTGTAAACTGACTGGGTAAATGAAATAATCTCCTTGTTTCATTAGCATGATGCAGGTCATAACCTGAAGTGAGTTGAATCAATATGCAAGAAACTCTTACTGAGTGTAAGCACGAATAAACTAGAGGAATTTTTAAAATTATCCTTTACCAAACCTGACTTGATTCGTTTCAATTAATATTGACCATGACAAAAAGGGGTTATACAGCCATTGCAATTGCTCTAGTTCTTATCACAGCGGCAATAATACTGGCAGTTTTTTCGAAAAGACTCTTCAGCGACAATAAAGGTAAAGCACTTACAATTCTTGAAAGCAATCAAAAAATTGTGATTAACGGAATTGCTGAAACGGTGAACAATGGTAAGTTGATAGAAAAATATTACGAACTCTTTGGGTATACATCTGTATGGAGCAATAGCTCTTCCGAAAACAAAAAAAACAGAACACTCCTTATATCGTTGATAGGCTGTTCTGATTTATTGGGTTTGGATAGCAAGGAATATCATCGCAATTATCTTCTGCTTTACGACTCACTTGTGCAATTGAAAAATTTTGACGGCAGTGAATCTGAAACAGAGAACGAGCTTATTTTTACTGATGCTGCGCTTTCTTTTTTATATGATGTAGCCTATGGAAAAACCATTAAACAATTTTCTTATGAAGGAGTTAAATATCACATTGATACTGTCAAAATAATCAACCTATTTAACAGGTTTCTCTCTGATAAAAATCCACAAAGTATTCTCGACAGTATTGAACCACACAACGCACAATACTTTAACCTTAAGAAAAAACTAAACTTACTTCATACCTCTGTTAATCAGTCCGGTTTTACTGAAATAAAAATAATTGCAGATGATGCAGGGAGCAGGGTGATAGCAATAAACAAATTAAAAGCTTATGGTTTTTTGCCTCAACAACTCAATCCTGATTCTGTTTCTTCAATTGAATTCAAATCGGCTTGAATCAGTTTTCAGAAAATGATAAGTGCAGATTCTACGGGCGTGCTTGATGAGCCAACATGCGAAGGATTGAATGTTGCTATCTCAAAAAGAATTTCGGAGATAAAAGAAAGCCTCAACTACTGGCGATGGACAAGCCGCCTGCAGGAGAAAGAATTTATCCTGGTGAATACTGCATCGGCCCGGTTGCAGGTAATATCTTTTGACTCACTTCGGGATTTGAGTATGAAAGTGATTGTAGGCAAAGAAGATACACGCACACCTTCATTTACTGCTTACATTACTCAGGTCATCACCTATCCTTACTGGACAGTTCCATTGAGCATTGCGACAAAGGAAATGCTTCCAAAAATCAAAAAGCGATTGAGCTATCTGGATGAGAACAACCTTCAGGTGATTAATGTAAAAGGAGAAGAAGCAGACCCTTCTGCAATTGCGTGGTCGCGTTTATCGAAAAATTATTTCCCTTACGTGATTCGGCAATCTACCGGTTGCGACAATTCGCTTGGTGTAATGAAATTTGATTTGAATTCGCCTTACAGTATTTATCTGCACGATACCAATGTGCCCGAATTATTCAAGAAAAAGAACCGGCACCTGAGCCACGGTTGTGTTCGACTTGAAAAACCAAAAGAACTGGCACACTTCATTCTTGATAAAGGACCTGATACGGTTCAAATACCGAGAATTGATTCCTGTATGAAGGACCAAAAGCCGAATGAATTCTGGTTAAAGAAAAGAGTGCCGGTTATTCTTTTATACATGACCGCTGATGTAGATGAAGACGGCAACCTGAAATTTTACAAAGATGTGTACGACCTGACAGAAAAGGAAAAAAAATAAATTTTATTGCAACAATTTAGAAGCAGTCAGATATTTCGAATCGGGATAATAAACGAATAAGCAAGTTCCGTCTTTAATCGTATTAATGATTTTATCGCGCATTTCAACAGGCACCGAAGGGCATCCAAAACTTCTTCCCAAGCGACCACACTGCGCAATAAAACTTTCGCATACATAATCTGCACCGTGCATCACTATCGAACGTTCTTCGGCATGGTCATTAAAGCCTGGTTCTTCACCGGTTAATTTTAAACTCAATCCATGCTGACCTTGGTAGGTTTCTTTAGTCACATAAAATCCCAAACTACTTTTGTTGGAAGAATTTTCATTCGAAAAAGATTGTGCAAATTCTTCACCTGTGTTTTTGCCATGAGCAACCAGTGTATTGAACAATAATTGCCCGGTCCCCATATCAATAATGTAAAGCCTCTTGTTTTTAGAGGACTGCGTAAAATCACATATGGAGATAAGGTTTTTTGAAACTTCTCCCTGTGTGCGTAGTTTTTCCCATCCCTTCACAGCCAGATTAAACGCAGTCGTACTTAGTCCCAATTCCTGCAAGTGAAGTTTGGTGTACACCGATGACGATGCAGAAATGGATTTAAGTTCAACATGTTCTGCTTTGCGGTTGCTGAATGCTGTAGTCAATAAAAAAACAGCAGATGCCGCCAGCAACAAAACAAGAAGCGAAACTTTTCTTTTGAAGCTATTTTTAGGTGTCATAGTGTTTTATGAAGGTTACACAAATATAAAGCATAACAAGGGTCTTTAATTCCCGTTTTGCATTCTTTAACCTTGAACTAAACCTGGCTTTTTATTCAGGAAAGTAGCCCATATAGTTTCAACTCGCCAAAAACAAACATGATATTTAAACTCCTTAAAATTCATGTTACGCGTTAGTTGTGAGTTAGCTTCGCATATATTTTGCACCTTGCACTCAGTTATGACTAAAAGAACATTTCCGGTACTTGGTATGAGTTGCGCCTCGTGTGCGGTAAGTGTAGAGAGCATCCTCTCGAAACAAAAAAATATCAGTAAAGCTTCTGTAAATTTTGCAGATAACACGGCATTGATTGAATATGATGAAGAGGCAGATTTAAATGAGTTTAAAACGGCAGTTAAATCCATCGGTTACGATTTAGATATTGTTGAACACAAAACCAGTGAAGAAGTAGATGCACTTCACCTTAGGGAATTTCAAAAATTAAAAATCTCCACAGTTCTTGCTTTTGCGTTTGCGCTTCCTGTTTTCGTTTTTGGTATGTTCTTTCATCATTATGAAACCGGTAAATGGGTTTCAATGGGATTGTCGGCTGTCGTTGTTTTCGGTTTCGGGCATCAATTTTTTATCAATGCATTTAAACAGGCAAAACACTTAAAAGCCAATATGGATACACTCGTGGCATTAAGCACAGGAGTGTCGTTCTCTTTCAGCGCATTTAATACCTATCTGCCGCAGGTGCTCACCTCGCAGGGTTTAAAACCCGATGTGTATTTTGAAAGTGCGGCTATGATTACATCCTTCATTTTGCTGGGAAGGTGGATGGAGGAAAAAGCAAAATCAAATACGTCTACGGCTATTAAACATCTGATAGGTTTGCAACCGAAAAGTGTACGGGTTATACGGGATGAAATAGAACAGGAACTTAAACTGGAAGATGTAGTAAAAGCAGAAATCATTCTCATTCGCCCGGGTGAAAAAATTCCGGTTGACGGAATAGTTACAGAAGGAAATTCATTTGTTGATGAGAGTATGATTACCGGTGAATCAATGCCGGTGGAAAAGGTTTTGAATTCTAAAGTTTTTGCCGGTACAATAAATCAGAAAGGAAGTATCACGATGTCGGCAAGTAAAGTAGGTAAGGATACTCTGCTGGCACAAATTATTAAAACAGTTCAGGAAGCACAAGGAAGCAAAGCACCTGTGCAGAAACTTGTAGATAAAATTGCAGCTGTATTTGTGCCTGTGGTGATACTGATTGCTGTACTTACCTTTATAGCATGGATTACCATTGGAGGAAAAAGTCATTTGGCACAGGCGTTTATTTCTTCCGTAAGTGTTTTGGTAATTGCCTGCCCCTGTGCACTGGGGCTTGCAACTCCTACTGCTATTATGGTGGGTGTAGGCAGAGGGGCTGAGAATGGAATTCTCATTCGCAATGCCGAAGCTATTGAGAGCGCGAAAAACATGGATGTAATTGTGTTGGATAAAACAGGAACCATCACCAAAGGTAAACCCGAAGTAACAGATATCATCTGGCTGAAAGAAAATACCGCTAACGAATTTGCACCACTTCTGTCAGCAATGGAAATGCGTTCTGAACATCCTTTGGCTGATGCAGTGGTAAAGTATCTCAACGTAAAAAATGAAAAAGTAGCAATTGAAAAATTTGAATCGCTAACGGGCAGAGGAATACAGGCAACTACCCCATCAGGCAATTACTTAGTAGGAAGCGAACGATTAATGAAAGAGAAATTAATTTGGATTACTCCCGATACAGAACAACAGGTAAAAGTCTTTAAGGAAAAAGGAAAGACAGTTATCTTCTTCAGCACCCACAAAGAACTGATTGCTGTAATTGCATTGGCTGATGCGTTAAAAGAAACTTCAGCTGATGTTATAAAAGAATTAATGAAAAGCCATGAAGTAGTCATGCTTACCGGAGATAACATAGCCACTGCAAAAGCAATTGCAGAGCAGGTGGGCATTACACGTTATAAAGCAGAAGTATTACCTGCCGACAAAGCAAAATTTATTATTGAAGAAAAAGCCAAAGGGAAGAAAGTAGCGATGGTTGGCGATGGCATAAACGACAGCGAAGCACTTGCTTTAGCCGACCTGAGTATGGCAATGGGAAAGGGAACTGATATCGCTATGAACGTTGCTGATATCACGCTCATGCATTCTAACCTCAACTCTATACCTAAAGCAATCAGTCTTTCTAAAAAAATAATTTCCACTATCCGTCAGAATCTTTTTTGGGCTTTCATCTATAATATCATTGGCATTCCAGTTGCTGCAGGTGTGCTTTATCCTTTCACCGGTTTTCAACTTGACCCCATGATTGCAAGCGCAGCAATGGCACTCAGTTCAGTTTCGGTAGTTACAAATAGTTTGTTGTTGAAATCAAAATCCATTTCATAAGACGGAGAGCAAAACATCGGCAGGATTTAATTCTTCCGAATCACCGCGCCTAAATCGCTTTCATATTTACTCATGAGGCGATTCATTATTTTTTCAATCTCGGTATCGGTTAACGTTTTTTCAGGATGCTGGAAAACAAAGTTTACAGCATAACTCTTCTTGCCCTTTTCAATTTTATCGCCTTTGTAAACATCGAAGAGCGAAACTTCCTGCAATAGTTTTCTCGATTCGGTGAGAGCAATTTTTTCAATAGAATCAAAATTTATTTCTTCTCCAATTACCATGGCCAAGTCGCGGCTTACCGATGGAAATTTCGGCAATTCGGTGAATGAGGTTTTTACAAACTGCGATTTCTCAAGCAGATAATCCCAGTTGAATTCCGCGTAGAACACATCATTCTTTATGTCAAATTTCTT
>CANJRM010000128.1 GCA_947476645.1 Bacteroidota bacterium | reverse complement strand
TGTTTTCATGTTCCGAAATATACTCCTGCTCATTGGTCTGTCTTGCCTCCTGTTCACTTCGGCATTTGCCCAAAACGAAACCATTTATGGAGTGGTGGCAGGCGTAAACGGTACAGCTCAGGGAGTTAAAGTAAATCTTGTTGGAACCGATGTATCAGCTATTTCGGATGCTAACGGTAAGTTTCAGATTCAATTGACCGAAACTCATCGCGAACTTGAATTTATTCATCCCGATTATGAAAACCGCAGAATAGCTTTTCCGCAAAACATTCACGTTCACTCTCAAACTATAACCTTAGAATATAAAGGAGTGGCAAATGAGCCTGCTGCGGTTCAAACCCAATCAACAACACCTCAGCCTAAAGCTGCTGAACCTGCTAAAGCAGAAACAAAACCTACGATTACTGAAAACACTGTTGCAGCAACTGAAACCAAGAGTACAGAAACCGCTGTAGGAGATACAGCCGACCAAACAACTAATCCGAGCACGGCAGATAATATTCCAACTATAGTTTTAGCGGAAGATGATAATAAGGACGATGGCTCACAAAATGTATCGAGTGTTTTGGGTGCTTCGCGCGACCCTTTTATTTCAGCTGCTTCTTATACGTTTAGTCAGGCGCGTTTTCGTGTGCGCGCTTATGAGAACGATGAGTTTGAAACATTCATGAACGGTGTTCCGGTAAATGATTTGGAGCGAGGTAACACACCTATTAATGAGTGGGCTGGTTTGAACGATGTATTCCATAACAAGGAACTCAGTTATGGTCTTTCGCCCGTTACTTTTGCCTTTGGCGGAGTGGGTGGGGTGCAATCTATTGATACCAGAGCGGCTTCGCAGCGCAAGCAGTTACAGGTTTCTTATGCCGTGGCTAATCGCAATTACCGCCACCGTTTAATGGCTACTTATTCCACCGGCATTTTAAAAAAGGGTTGGGCGGTTTCTGTTTCGGTATCGCGCAGATGGGCAAAAGAAGGTTACGTAGCCGGAACTTCTTACGATGGCTATTCTTATTTCTTAGCGGTTCAAAAATATTTTGGTAGTAATCATGCGCTCAATTTAACCATCATGGGAGCCAATACTACTTCGGCAGGAACTGCCGCGGCTACTATGGAATCGTTCGACTTGGCTAACTCACATTATTACAATCCTAATTGGGGATGGGACAGAGGCAATAAGCGAAACATGCACATCAGCACCAGCAATATTCCTAACTTTATTTTGACTCACGATTGGAAATTCAACAACCACGAAAGCATGACCACCGCGGTAAATTTTGCTTTCGGGCAAAAGGGATATACTGCAATTGATTTCAATAATGCCAACGACCCGCGACCAGATTATTACCGCTACATGCCGAGTTATGTAGAAGACTCCACGCTGCAAACATTATCGCAGCGTGAGTTCCGTGAAAATGAAAGTCTTCGTCAGGTAAATTGGGCTAAGTTTTATGAAGCCAATCAAATGAGTAACGAAACGGTGGATAGTGTTGATGGAATTCCAGGAAACAGAGTAAGCGGTAAACGCGGTCGTTACATTCTTGAAAACAGAATTCAGGATATTAAGAAGCTCGACTTTGGAACTACTTATAACAATGCTATCAACGACCATGTGTCTGTATCTATCGGTTTAACCTATCAGTTTGTTATCAATAACTTTTATAAAAAGGTGGAAGATTTATTGGGAGCCGATTTTTATGTAGACGTAAACCAGTTTGCCATTCGCGATTTTCCAGACAGCTTTAGTTTTGCACAAAATGATTTGCG
The DNA here is from genome assembly GCA_947476645.1 of Bacteroidota bacterium. Taxonomy (GTDB): domain Bacteria; phylum Bacteroidota; class Bacteroidia; order Chitinophagales; family LD1; genus Bog-950. Next base: position 6,139 of record CANJRM010000128.1, on the reverse strand, counting down.
CCATCCAAACAGAATTTTACACGAAGGCGATAAGTTTGGATACGATTACGTAGTGAATGTGCATCATGCATCGGGTTGGTTGCAGTCGGTGTTCACGTATAACAAAGTCGATTTCTTTTTAGCGGCAGAACTTTCTTACACAGGCTTCTGGCGCGATGGCAAAGTGGTTAACGGTTTGTTCCCTGCGCGCAGCTTTGGTAAAAGTGCGGTGCAAAATTTTATCAATTACGGTTTTAAAGGAGGCGTTACTTACAAAGCTAACGGCAGAAACTATTTGTATCTGAATGGTGCTTACGAAACCTACGCGCCATATTTTGAAAACACTTTTCTCTCTCCGCGCACGCGCAATGATGTGGTTGACAATTTGAAAAGCGAAAGCGTTTACTCGTTTGAGTTGGGCTACAAATTGGTTATGCCAAAGGTGAAACTTAAAGCGAGTTTGTATTACACGCAGTTCATGAACAAAACTACCAACACTACTTATTACCTTGACGACTACAGAACCTTTATCAACTACACCATGACCGGTATTAACCAACGCCATTGGGGTGGGGAGCTTGGTTTGGAGTATAATTTCTATAAAGGATTTAGTGTTACAGCAGCCGCTTCTATCGGGCGCGCCACTTACTCTTCTCGTCCGTTGCTTACCGTTACACAGGATAACAACGCAACCGTGTTGAACCCGAACGAAACAGTTTATCTCAAGAACTTCAACATACCGGGCACACCGCAGTTAGCTACCACACTTGGTATAAACTATCGCTCGCCACAGTTTTGGTTTGCAGGATTAAACTTCAATTACTACGATTGGATGTGGCTTCGTTTTAATCCTTCGCGCAGAACTGCTAGCGGAACAGATTTACTACAACCCGATACAGAAACCTGGAAGGAAACTGTTGACCAGCAGCGTTTGAAAGGACAGTTTACGATGGATTTTCACGCGGGCTATTCATGGTTGCTGAACAGTACTTTTCATAACCTGAAGAAGCGTTACTATTTAGTGTTTAACGCTACGGTTACTAATATCACGAACAACACAAACTTCATTACAGGTGGCTATGAACAATCGCGTTTCGATTCAAAGTATTACAACGTAAATAAGTTTCCATACAAATACACTTATGGTTACGGAGCCAGCTATTATTTCAGTGTAGCATTTAGAATGAATTAAACAGACAAAAGACATCAGACTTTAGACAATAGAAAACAACAAAACAACAAACTGTAACTCATGAATAAAATTATCGCTTTTCTAACAGCTGCGCTTTTACTTACAGGGATTTCTTCTTGTGTAAAAGACAATTTCGATAATCCTCCTTTTGGTGGTACTGACCCTAATGTGGTAGTGAACTTTTCCATTGATTCGGTAAAGGCGCGCTATTTAAGTGCGGGTATGAATTATCAGTTTAACGAAGACAAAATAATTCAGGGCATTGTTACCGCTGACGATAAGTCGGGTAATTTCTATAAGCAAATTGTAGTGCAGGATTCAACCGGAGGCATTGTTATTCTGCTCGAAGCCACTTCGCTTTATACATCGTATCCTATTGGCAGAAGAGTAACCATTAAACTGAAAGGACTTTGGGTGGTTGCTTACAAAAACTTAATTCAGATAGCAGGCTCCATTGCATCCGATGGTTCTTTCAACGGTATTTCATCTCCGCTTCTCGATAAGTTTATCATGAAAGGAAGTTATTACCACACCGTAAAACCCGATACGTTTAGCATTACGCAGTTGAGTCCTTATAATACATCTTTACAAAACAGATTGATATACCTTAAAAAGGTAGAGTTTCAATTGGCAGACGCAGGCAAGCCTTTTGCCGATGCGTTTAATAAGTTTTCGCTTACCCGTGTTATTAAGGATTGTTCAGGACATAGCTTAGATACTTACAACAGCGGCTTCTCTAATTTTGCGAATGAATTAACGCCTACCGGCAATGGCGGCATGACCTGCATTTACAGTGTTTATGGAAGCAACGCTCAACTTCTTCTTCGCGACCCTGCGCTTGATTTACATTTTGACAGTGTGCGCTGCGGTGGTGGCACAGTAGGTGGCACAGGTTTAATGGCTATCAGAAATTTATATGCCGGAAGCGATGTTACCATACCAGTAGGAACCATTGCGCGTGGTATTGTTATTTCTGACAGAGCGTTCGGCAATACTGACCCTAAGAATTTAATCATTCAGGATTCTACCGGAGGAGTAGTAGTTCGTTTTGCAGCGGCTCACAGTTTTAATGTTGGTGATGAAGTATCGGTTAATGTGGGTGGATTAACACTGAAATCGTATAGCGGTCTTTTAGAAATAGATAAATCCACATCGCCATATGGTGTGCCTTTGGCTAATGCAACTGTTGTTGGTAGCGGAACTGTAACGCCTCGTACTGCAACTATAGACCAGGTGCAAAACAATGGCAGCGTGTGGGAATCAACTTTGCTGAAAATAAATGCAGCTACATTAAGCGGTGGAAGCACTTACAGCGGTAATTTAACGCTGACTGATGCTACGGGTACGCTTACTCACCGCACGTTAACTGCTGCAAGTTTTGCTACTACAGCTATACCTTCAGGTCAAAAATCGTTTACAGGCGTGTTAGGTAATTTCACTTCGGGTTATCAGCTTTCTATTCGCTCACTGAGCGATGTGCAGTAATACTTAATTCTTTACTTTACTGAAATGCTCTGCTTTAAAAAAAAGGCAGAGCATTTTTGTTATTACTTTTATTCCTTTGGTACCTCGGAAGTTTAGCCGACACACCATTTCTCTCCATTTAGTGTCACAGGAACTTAGCTGTTGCATTATTTCTCTTCATTTGGTGTCTTCCTCGAGCGTTGACTGCATCATTTCACTTCGTTTGGTGTCATCCACGAGCGTTGACTGCATAATTTCACTCCATTTAGTGTCATCCACGAGCGTTGACCGCATCATTTCTCCAAAAACAAAAAGAGAGATAGACTTTAATCTATCACTCTTTTTTTTTTCAGAACTGAACTTCTATCTGAATCTTCGTTTAACACTAACTTCTGTTTAAACTCGGTGCCGTTAATAGTTAAACAAAACGCCTGTTGTAAGTATTCGTTCTGCATTTCAAACTTCACCATATTGGTGGCGTAGAATACAGGTAGTAACCAGTATTCCACATGCCGCTCCACCACCTTTTGCCTAAAACCTTTTTGCCTGTAGTAATTGCTGCGGGTTTATGCTTATGTGGTTCGCAGGCAAGCGCGCAAAAGCAGCATAACGTAAATGGTGAAGCTACTACCTATATCAGTATTCATTCGCCTAAGGACATTAGCGGTCTTGGATATGCTTCTATTTACTACAAGAAAAATTACTGGGAAGCGCGGTATAATTACGGAGACACGAAAACACTTTCGCTTTTCTGGGGTCATCCGTTTTATGTTTCTAAAAAAATGGAGGTGGAAATTATTCCTACTGTGGGCTTAAGTGCAGGTAATTTTATAGGGCTGAGTCATGCGCTGCAGTTGAATGCCGAAAGTGAAAGGTTTGAGGTGTATTCGCTTAATCAATATTCGCTTTGTTTTACAGATGCACGCAGAAGTTTCTTCTTTAATTGGACCGAAGTCAAGTATAAATTTAAGAAAGTGGTAAAACTGGGTGCCGCTTTGCAATACACAGAATCAATGCCGCAGAAGTACGCAACTGAAACCGCTGAGTCAACACATCGGGTAGATGTGGGTCCGGTAATTGGCTTTGAATACAAAAAATTCTACCTGTGCGTTTACTTCTTCAATTTCTGGCAACCCGAAAGACATTATGCTCTTGGGTTGACCTATAGTTTTCATTAATCGTCTACACCACCACATTAATAATCTTCCCTTTCACAAAGATGAACTTCTTGGGTCCCATATTCTGTGTCCACTGTTTTACTTTTTCCAAAGCAAGCACCTGTGCTTTTGCATCATCGGGTGAAATGTCAATTGGCAGAGTTATTTCTGCACGCACTTTTCCGTTAATGCTTACCGCATAAGTGTGTGAGTTCTCTACCAGATATTTTTCTTCCACAGTAGGATAGGTAGCGGTGTGAATGCTTTGTTTGTTTCCTAAAGCACTCCACAGTTCTTCAGTAATAAACGGAGCAAACGGAGCAAGGGCAATCAATAGCGGCTCAAGAATTTTCTTCTTAGAACTATTCAAAGAACCTAATTCATTAGTTGCAATCATAAATGCCGAAACCGAAGTATTGAAATTCAATCGCTCAATGTCTTCTGCAATTTTCTTGAGTGTTTTGTGCAGCACTTTATATTCTGCATCGCTTGGTTCTTCATCTTTTACTTTCCATCCTTTATCATCATAAAACAAACGCCAGAACTTGCGCAAGAAATTTGAAACCCCGCTAATGCCTTTATCATCCCACGGTTTACTCTGCTCAATAGGACCAAGAAACATTTCAAACATGCGGAAACAGTCGGCACCGTATTTTTCTATTACATCATCGGGATTCACGGTGTTCTTTTTAGACTTTGACATTTTCTCAACAATTGGAAAAAGTTGTAAAAATCTTTCGCCTTTCTCTATAATCCAAGTTACATCCCTATCGAAATCAATCGCTGGATTTCCCAAATCATAAGATACAATAAGCTTTCGAAAATTAGCTTCTGAAAGCCTATCCTTTTCTTCTACCATTTCTATTGGAACTCTCCAAGACTCCGTGGAAATATTGACAAGTCTAAATGTTGTATTGCGAATATTGAAATGATGGGTAGCATCAGCCTTTACGTTGGGGTTAATAAAGTCGTTTTCACTATTTGCCAATCCCCAAACGTAAACAGCCACTTCGTCCGTATACTCTCCGTCATCCTTTAAAATATTCGCTATTATCTTGGAGTAAGAAAAGAATCTAGTTACGCCAGTAATCATTCCCTGATTCACCAACTTCTTAAACGGCTCTTCAAAAGGAACCAAACCGAGGTCATACAAGAACATATTCCAGAAACGGCTGTAAAGCAAATGCCCAACAGCATGTTCGGCACCGCCAAAGTAAATGTCCACGTTCTTCCAGTATTCAATCTTATCCTTTGCAGCAAACTCATTGTCGTTCTTCGGGTCCATGTAACGCAAAAAATACCAACTGCTCGCAGCATAGCCGGGCATGGTATCGGTTTCGTAATGGTTCGCTATCCATTCGGCATTGTTAGCCAAAGGCGCACGTCCATCACCCGATGGTTTATAAGAAGAAACTTCAGGAAGAATCAAAGGCAGTTTATCAGCAGTTAAAGGCACAGGCAAATCATCTGTTTCACCACCTTCAAAAGGCGGGTCAGGTTGCCCCACTACCTTATATTGAATTGGAAACGGCTCACCCCAATACCGCTGACGACTGTAGCCTGCATCGCGTTGTTTGTAGTTTACTTTCTTCTTGCCAATGCCGCGTTTTTCAATTTCAGCTATCACCGCTTTAATAGCTTCCTTCACTTCCAAGCCATTCACAAAACCCGAGTTAATCATCTTGCCGAGTTTGTCCTCAATCGTTGCACCCGGATACATACTCTTGTCAACTATATCTACAATCTTCAACCCAAACTTTTCTGCAAATTTCTTATCGCGCTCATCATCGGCAGGCACAGCCATAATAGCCCCTGTGCCATAACCACCCAACACATACTCTGCAATGTAAACAGGAATGTTTTCATTGGTAAAAGGATTCACGGCATACGAGCCCGTTGGCACACCTGTTACTTTTTTCTCCTGCTGGCGCTCCACATCGGTTCTGCTTTTTACATAAGCAATGTATTTTTCTACTTCAGCTTTTTGCTCCGGTGTGGTTAATGCATCTACCAACTCGTGTTCAGCCGCGATAACCATAAAGGTCGCGCCAAAGATGGTATCAGGTCTTGTAGTAAACACTTGAAGTTTGCCAACCTTTGTGTCAAAGTCAACGAGTGCACCTTCGCTTCTTCCAATCCAGTTTCGCTGCATTTCCTTCATCGCATCGTTCCAATCCAACTTGTCCAAACCATCTAGTAAGCGGTCGCTGTATTCAGTAATGCGCAAAAACCACTGGCGCATCTTTCTGCGCTCAATCGGGTGACCACCACGTTCACTCTTGCCGTCTTTAATTTCATCATTCGCCAACACAGTTCCTAAAGCCGCACACCAGTTTACTTCACTATA
>CANJRM010000127.1 GCA_947476645.1 Bacteroidota bacterium | reverse complement strand
GATGATAAACGCAACGATGCTGACTCAAAGAAAACATTTGCCGATGCTGTTATCAGTCAGAACTCAGACAAAGAAGATTACCTCACTATTTCTATTCTTCGTCCAATGCCTGAGTTGAACAACAACGCCAATTCCGTAACTATTGGTTTTGTATTGACCGATGCGGTGAAAAAGAAAATCAACTTCCTCAACGACCCGGCACTTAAGTTCACTAAGCTTGGTGCTATTGGCGAACTCAACTACGAAACTCCTTTTGCGTTAAAGAAGATGAAGGAAGAAGAAACCCGCCAGGCAGAATACGACCGCTTGGTGAAGGAGTTGCATGTGCCGCATTTCGGTTAGAGATGTACACAAGTCACAGCCTGCCTGTAACAAATCAAAACTTGTATCGTAAATACAAGTGTGAAACACATTTGCTCCCTGAAAAACCCTTTGTTTACCTGCTTACTGATTCTTTCGGTAAGTTTTTCGTTTGCACAAACGGCAAATCCTTCGCCTAACGAAGTTTTCAAAATTGCTTTCTCGGCTCAGCAAATGGGTAACTACGAACTGGCAATTAAGAATTACAATCTGGCTATTACCATTGACCCTGCGCGCAATTATTTCTATTACAACCGCGGCTTAACCTACAAGGCCATGGGCAATGATGAAAAAGCGTCCAAGGACTTTGCTCTATCCGGTGAATTGAAACCAACTGCTGAAGCGTTTTATCAGATTGGTTTGATAAAATACCTCATAGGTGATTTGGATGGTGCGAAAGGTGATTTTGAAAACGCCAAAAATATACGCGAGGATTTAGAGAGTATGAACTTTTATCTAGGTATGATATACTTCCGAAACAACCGCTATGAAGATGCGGCCAAATGCTTTTACGATTACACCGCACATGTAAAAACCAATGCGGATGCTTATTACTACCGCGGCTTGGCCGAAGCCAAAGCCGGAAAATATTCCGAGGCTATAGCAAGTTTCAAATTTGCCATGATGTATAAGAATAATGACTGGAAGTTGTTCTATAAGATGTACGAGATTTATTTAGCCATGAACGACAAAGCGAATGCCACATACGCTATCTCAATGGTTATAGAAATAGGAGAGAAAAAACCCGAATACTACGAAGAGCGTGCGCGCTTATATCTCGACACAGGTGATACTTATCGCTACGAAGAAGATATGAAAATAGTGAAGGAACTTCGCGCATCTACTGCCAGCGCAGCTAAATAATCTTAAGACGTTTGTCATCCTGAACTTGTCGAAGGATTTGTGCTGATGATGCTTCGACATGCTATTGTGACATAATTATTTCTTCGTAACCACCTTCCCTTGCAAACTCTCAAACGTTACCATCGGGTTATCTACACTTTGCGTATTGATAAGCCAATCGGGGATATTGCCACCGGGGTTTGAGGCGTATTCATTGGTAATTTCAGTACCGCCATTTTTGGGAACCATTTTCCAAGTTGAAATAATTTGATCAATACGAAAACAATCTTCTTTACGCGCCACACATTTCGGTTCCGATGTTTGGGTAATGGTGATGATGCCGGTTTGTTTATCTCTTTCTGTCTTTACTCGTAACACACAATCGCGGTCAGCTACAGGCCAAGGAGCATTGAAAACGAGGTAAGCAATAAACTCGTTGTCGTTTAGTTTGGCAACCACCTGAGCTTTTTTGCAACGCGGAAACCAATTGGGATAGTTATCAAAATCGGAAAGATATTTTACAACTTCTTCAGGTGTTGCAGAAACCTGCATAGTTGCTTTTGAATCGCGCAAGTGCCCCCATTTACTTTTCTTGGTAAAAACTTTTATTCCTTTTTTTTCGCGTTCATACACCCACTCATCCATGTTCTGCACCTGACGGAACGATGAAAAAGAAAGAAAAAACAATAAGAGAAACGCTGCGTTTTTTTGTTTCACAATTCAAATTTACACTGATAAACTACCGAACCGCGATTATGTTGTGCTTATACAGACAAATATTTTGCCTCAACGTTTAAGAGCAGACGAATCAATGGCTACAAGATTTTATTTTTTCAATGAATTCCTTTTTCACTCAGCCAACGTTCACTTTCAAGTGCAGCCATACAACCTGTGCCCGCAGCAGTTACTGCCTGGCGGTAAGTTTTATCCTGTAAATCGCCACAGGCAAATACACCTTCTACATTCGTTTTGGTTGAATCGGCTTGTGTAATTACGTAGCCTTCTGTATCTGTAGTAATAAAATCTTTGAACACCACCGAATTAGGTTGATGTCCAATAGCCACAAAGAAACCTGTTACCGGCACATCAATTTTCTCTTTTGTTTTATTGTTGAATATGCGAACGGCTTCTACCACATTCTCTCCCAACACTTCATCAGTTTCGCTGTTCCAATAGACTTGAATGTTCTTTGTGTTCAACACACGTTCCTGCATAATCTTAGATGCGCGCATCTCATCTCTGCGAACAATCATGTGAACTTTAGTGCAAAGTTTAGAGAGGTAAATTGCTTCTTCGCAAGCAGTATCGCCTGCACCAACGATTGCTACTTCGGTTCCTTTGTAAAAGAAACCATCGCACACCGCGCAGGCACTAACACCTGAACCGTTCAATCTTTTCTCACTTGGTATTCCTAACCATTTTGCTTCGGCACCTGTGGCGAGAATGACAGCATCGGCTTCCACTAATTTTTCATCGTCAATCCAAACCTTTTTTGGTGAAGTAGAAAAATCAACTTTAGTAGCCATGCCGAAACGAATGTCTGTACCGAAACGCTCTGCCTGTTTTTTAAAGTCTTCCATCATCTCTGGTCCGAGGATTCCAGTTGGGTAACCGGGATAATTTTCTACATCGGTTGTATTTACTAATTGTCCGCCCTGTAGCAAGCCGGTATACATAATGGGTTTTAAGCCGGCACGTGCTGCATAAATAGCAGCAGTATAGCCCGCAGGACCCGAACCAATAATTAAGCAGTGAATTCTTTCTACAGTAGTTGACATAGTTTCATTTTTAAAGAGGGTGCGAAAATAATGATGCGCATGAATTGAGCGGACTTAAATTGATTTCGTTTCAAAATTTTGTGGGGTTTCAGTTTCCAGGACTTATGTCATCCTGAGCTTGTCGAAGGATAATGAGGAAAGGCTTCGACAAGCTCAGCCTGACATCTTGGGAGATTAAGTCAAACTGAAAGACCTTCAAGTTTTTCATACAATTTATACAATACGTACACCTGCTGTGAATAAGTAAGCGTTATTGAATAGAGGATTGCGCGGGCAAGTTTCCATTTTAGTTGCTGATAAAATAGCTATGGAAGAAATAAAGACCGCACCTAAAAAGAAGAAAGATATGGAACCTGTTTTCGAAATTGAAAATGCTGTTGCCGAAAAGCAAGTGGCTAAGCAAGTACGCGAAAAGAAACCCGTGAAAAAAGCAAAAGAAAAAGCAGAAACCGAGCCTGAAACCAAATGGTGGAATGATGGTCGTGTTGCCAAGATTGGCGGCTTATCGTTTATTCTTTTTTCGTTTGCACTGGCAGTGGCGTTTACTTCTTATTTGTTTACACTTGCCGAAGACCAAAGCGAAGTAATTGGCAGTGGCGTTTCTACATTGACCGATAATTCGTTGCACGTAAAGAATGCACTTGGAAGATTAGGTGCATGGTTGGCGAATTTGTTTATCAATAATTTATTCGGTCTTTCTTCTTACCTGTTTGTGGTTACGTTTTTTGCGATTGGCTTTAACTGGTTAGTGCGCAAAAATGTTTTTCCTGCGCTTCGCATTTCGTTGTATTCGTTTGCAGGTGTTGTTTGGTTTTCTTCGGCTTTGGCTTTTGCCAACTACTTAATTTATCCTACGAGTATTTTGAACTGGGGCGGAGCGTTTGGTGATTACCTTACAGGAGAAACAGGTTACCTCACCGGTCTGTTGAAGCCAACGGGAGTGGGAGCGGTGCTGGTGGTTACAGCTATTGCATTTGCGGTGGTGGTTTACAATATCAATTTCGATTTCATTTTAAATCTGTTTGCTAAAGAAAAAACAGAAGAAGAAACCTTAGCGGCTGCAACCGCTGCTAAAGAAGCTGCGAAGCTTGTCCCAGCTTTCTTAGACCCGAGTGAAAATATTTTTGGTAAGGACAACATTATGGAAATGGGCAACGAATTGATGAACGAGCCGCTGAATTTGGAAGTGGAGAAAATAGAAGAGGAACAAATGCAGTTGAGAAATCTGGATGACGCGAACGAACAGGATTTAGAATTAGAAGTAGGTGAAACGGTTGAAGAAGCAGTGGTGGAAGCGAACACCGGAGCTATAGGAACAACCTTCGACCCTACTTTGGATTTATCGAACTATAAATATCCGGGTCTTGAATTGCTCGAAGAGCACGGCAGCGATAAAGTGAAAATTGATGCCGAAGAATTAGAGCGCAACAAAACGCAGATTATTTCTACGCTCAATAATTATCAGATTGAGATTTCAAAAATTAAGGCGACTATAGGACCAACCGTTACGCTGTATGAAATTGTTCCTGCACCGGGAGTTCGTATTTCTAAAATTAAAAACCTCGAAGATGATATTGCGTTGAGCTTAGCAGCTCTTGGTATTCGTATCATAGCGCCAATACCGGGCAAGGGAACGATTGGTATTGAAGTGCCGAATGCACACAAAGAAATTGTTTCGATGCGTTCGCTTCTGGCTTCGGAGAAATTTCAAAACTCAACGGCTGAACTTCCAATCTGTTTAGGCAAGTCTATCAGCAATGAAATTTTTGTGGCTGACTTAGCCAAGATGCCTCACTTGTTAATGGCGGGTGCTACGGGTCAGGGAAAATCTGTGGGGATTAACTCGATTCTGGTTTCGCTGCTTTATAAGAAACATCCTTCGCAGTTGAAATTTATTTTGGTTGACCCGAAGAAAGTAGAGTTGAGTTTGTATGAAACGCTCGTGAAACATTTCCTGGCAAAATTACCTGGCGAAGAAGATGCGATTATCACCGATACGAAGAAAGTGGTAACCACATTGAACGCGCTTTGTCTCGAAATGGATGACCGTTACAATTTGCTCAAGAAAGCAAGTTGCCGCAATCTCAAAGAATACAACCACAAGTTTTTGAATCGTCAGTTGAATCCGAAGAACGGTCACAAGTTTCTTCCCTACATTGTCTTGGTGGTAGATGAGTTTGCCGATTTGATTATGACTGCGGGTAAGGAAGTGGAAATGCCTATTGCACGCCTCGCACAGTTGGCGCGCGCTATTGGTATTCACTTGATTCTTGCTACACAACGACCTTCGGTAAATATTATTACGGGAACTATCAAGGCGAATTTCCCTGCGCGAATCGCTTTTAAAACAACTTCTAAAATTGATTCAAGAACAATTCTCGACACAGGCGGTGCCGAGCAGTTGATAGGCAGAGGCGATATGTTGCTTTCGCTCGGCAGCGATATGATTCGTTTGCAGTGCGGTTTTGTAGATACGCCTGAAGTGGAACAGGTGCGCGATTTTATTGCCAATCAACAGGGTTATGCGCATCCGTTTGAATTGCCTGAGTATGTTGACCTAAATGCTAAAGATGGTGAAGACTTCTTTAACGAAGGCGAGCGCGATGATTTGTTTGACGATGCCGCGCGTATTATTGTGCAAAATCAAATGGGTTCTACTTCGCTTATTCAACGCAGATTGAAACTCGGTTACAACCGCGCGGGACGTTTGATGGACCAATTGCAGGAGGCGGGCATAGTGGGCGATAACCTCGGCACTAAGGCGCGCGATGTTAAATTCAAGAGCGAAACAGAATTGGAACAGTTCTTGCAAAAGCTGAAGGAGCAACCGATGCAGTAGTTCACGGTTCACGGTTTGCAGTACACAGTTTTAATCAGCCAAAATATTTCTATGCGCTTACTTACTTCTTTTGTTTTCCTATTGTTTCTTATAAGTGCTTCTGCACAAACCGAAAACTCAGCTAATGATGTTGAAGCTTCGAACCTGCTGAAGAAGACCAGCGAAAAATATAAGAGCTATAAAAACATAGCTGCTGAATTTAAACTCGTGATTCAGCATCCGAAACTGAAACCAGAAGAGGACGACAAGAAATACACCGACACTATTAAGGGCAAAATTTATTTGCAGGGGGCTAAGTTTAATATTGATGTAAAAGGGCAGAAGATTATTTGCGATGGCAAAAACATGTGGACTTACAGTGCTGCCGACCGCGAAGTGCAGGTGAACAATTACGAAGAAACCAACGATGTGTTTTCGCCCACCAAAATATTCTCGTTGTATAATTCGGGTTACTCGTATCAGATTAAAGAAAAGAAAACCGTTAACGGCAAAGCAGTAACCGTGGTGGAAATGAGCCCCGTGAACAAGAAGGTTTCTTACTTTAAAATTGATGTGAGCCTTGACGATGCCACCGGCACCATTAACGAAACCAAGGTGTATGAAAAAAATGGCGTGCGCTACATTTACAAACTCACCAAGCAAACGCCCGACTCTTCTTTAACCGATGACCTCTTTACTTTCGACCCGAAGAAATACCCCGGAGTGAAGGGGGTGGATTTGAGGTAGAGTTTTTCAGTTTACAGCTGCATACTTTATATTAGAGTTGTGAAAAAAGAAGAAAAGGAAAACATTCTTAACGAACCTACGGCAGAATATCAAAAGCGGTTGGTGTTCTTCAAATCATTTGAAGAAGAACAACAGGCACAAATAGATTATTGGCGCAGTTTAACTCACGAACAAAGACTGGAACAACACCGCATTATTTCTTTGTATGCTTTCAGCAGTTTCGAAAAATATACAGGCAATCGTTTAAAATTTGACTGATGTATATTTAAGGAGTCGTTGTTGGTATTTAGTTCCCGATGCTTCATCGGAACGTCACCAACAACAGAAATATAGATAATCTCAACCTTAATATTTGATTACCGAAAAATGAATAAAGTACGACCTTGGGAATTGTGGGACTGGGAAACAATTAGAAACGTAGCTGTGTTACTAATTGCTGGCGGTATTGGTTTAACGTTTCTCTTTCGATTTCCAGACTTGTTACGTAACTCCAAGAGTCTTCTATTAACAGAGACTACCACCGGAACATTTATCAGGTCTGAAAATCTCACACAGTTAGGCATGAGTAAAAGAGGAAATTATATAAGAGCTACGGGTATTGAAATCGAATATGCTTATATGGTTAATGGAGTGACTTATTATTCTAAAGACAGAATTCCCAATAGTACTCAACATCTAATGTTTTTTAAAAAACTGCGCAATAACCCTGGTATGCGGTTAAAGCTCAATTACAATCCTAGTAATCCTCAGGAGAGTCAAATTAACACGGATACAGAATAATATCAGAGAGGTGTAAACAGAGAAGCGGATAACTCATAAACCAAAAGCAGCCAAAGAAAATCTTTGGCTGCTTTTGTATTGTCTAATATCTTGTGTCTAACGTCTATTTGTCTGTTACCGTCACACTCACACTGTTTTGCAGTCCATCGTTCTTGGTAACGGTAAAAGTGTATTTCTCGGTATTGCCCGAGTCGCCTGTTATGTAACTAAAGTATTGGGTAAAATACTGCGTGGTGATGTCAATGTTCTGAATAGTGCTGTCAGGCGCGCCATTAATACTGCGGTCAATTTTGCAATTGGTCAATATACCTTCGGTTCCTGTTTTAGAAGCGTTGATACCTACATTAAAAACAGTGCCTTGCACAATAGCGGTGTCCTTATAAACATAAGCACTGCCTTCGCGAAATGCAATAGTAGGCACGGTGCTTTTTTCACCACCGCACGAGGAGAACTGCACCAACGCCACAAGGGCAATAACTGAAACGGTAACAACTGAAACTATTTTCTTCATATCAATTTTTAGTGGCGCAAACATAAACCATAGCGCGGTTAATAAAAGTTAGTATCTACTTCCGACTCTCTTAAATTGTATTTACATCGGTCATCGGTCATCGGACATCCGACTTTCTTATAACTTCATTCT
>CANJRM010000126.1 GCA_947476645.1 Bacteroidota bacterium | reverse complement strand
GTATTGCTCATTTTAAACTGTTTTGTACGATTCCCAACCGTACTGTTTTTAAAAAGGGAACGCAAAAGTAGAATTTGAAAGCATAGTTCCAAACATTCGGTGGAAAAAAGTTTACGGGGGTATTGCAAAACCGCAGAAAGACGAATATTGCCCGCTCAAAAAATTTGAGCTAAGTAGTATCATTGCACATATAATATGTATTCTAAAGAACAAGTAGCAGAACTCAATCAACTTTCTGAACAACTCCTTAAATCAGAAAGTAGTTTTTCTGAAGAAGAAAGAGCCATTGCTCTTCGTAAAGTCATCAACTACCACGACTGGCGTTATTACGTTTTAAGCGAACCGGTTATTACTGATTTTGATTACGATTATCTTTTCAAACAACTCAAAGAACTCGAAGCGCAGCATCCGAATCTTGTAACTGAAGATTCTCCAACACAAAGAGTAGCCCGCGCTTTGACCAATGAATTCGAATCGGTTTCTCACTTAGCTTCGATGCTTTCGCTGGAAAACTCTTACAACCTGGAAGACATTGAAGAATTTCATAAAAGAGTAACGGGACTCACGAACACTACAGAAATTGAATATTGTGTAGAGCCAAAATTTGACGGAGCAAGTATTGCACTGGTATATGAAAACGATATGCTCGTGCGTGCTGCTACCCGTGGCGATGGAACCGTGGGCGAAGATATCACCAACAACGCCAAGGCAATTCCTTCCATTCCGCTTTCTGCTCCGTTTTCTAAATTTGGAATTTATAAAGTGGAGTTGCGTGGTGAAGTGATTATCACCAAAGAAATTTTTGAAAAGAAAAATGCAGAACGTATTGCTAAAGGAGAAAAAGGTTTTCAGAATTCGCGCAATACTGCCTCAGGTTCGCTGCGTATGAAAGACCCGAATGAAGTAGCACAGCGCGGATTGGAAGCCATTCTATATCATGTAAGTTTTGCAGAAGATGCCAACGGAAAAAATTTGATTGCAGAGAAACTGCTCTCGCATTACTCGGTAATAGAAATGCTTTACAACTGCGGTTTCAAAACTCCGCTTAAAGAATTAAAGGTTTGCCACAGCGCGAAGGAAGTGGACGACTTCATCAACACTTGGGACGCAAAGCGGTTGATATTTAATATCGAAACAGATGGCATGGTGGTGAAAGTGAATTCGCTGAAAATGCAACAGCAATGTGGCAGTACTTCGCACCATCCGCGATGGGCAATTGCTTATAAATTTGCGGCAAAGCAGGCGCAGAGCAAATTGCTGAAAGTAGAGTTTCAGGTGGGTCGCACGGGTGCTGTTACTCCGGTGGCAAAAATTGAACCCGTGCCGTTGGCGGGTGTAACTATCTCTTCTATTTCGCTGCACAACGAAGAATTTATTTTAGAGAAAAATTTGTTGTTGGGTGATACGGTAATTGTTGAAAGAGCAGGCGAAGTAATTCCTTACATTGTTGGTTCCATTCCTGATTTGCGTAATGGTTCAGAAATTAAAATTGATTTCCCTCGTAACTGTCCTTCCTGTAATTCTCCGCTGGTAAAACCTGAAGAAGAGGCAGTGTGGCGTTGCGATAATGTGGACTGCCCCGCGCAAACGGAAGAGCGCGCAATTCATTTTGTTTCGAAAGATGCGATGGATATTGATGGCTGCGGAAGCTCTACTATTATCGAGTTTATTCAGCGTGGCTTTATTAAAAACATCGAAGACCTCTACCGCTTGCCTTATGATGAGATTTTGAAGTTGGAAGGATGGAAAGAAAAAAGTGTGAGCAATCTTAAAGCAGGAATTGAAGATTCGAAGAACCGTCCGCTTTGGAGATTGTTGAATGCCTTGGGAATTCGTCACGTGGGGGTTACTACTTCTAAAGATTTGGCGCAGCACATTCAAACCATTTTTGATTTAGAGAAAATGAGTGTGGAAGATTTGACGAACATAGAAGGCATTGGACCCAAAGTAGCGCAGAGTATTTTTGAGTTCTTTCAAAATGAAAGCAATATTCATTTGCTGAACGAGTTGAAAAATTTTGGTGTGAATACCGCCAATCGCCCCGAAGATTCTATTTCTAAAAACAATAAACTTGAGGGCAAAACTTTTCTCTTCACTGGTTCTCTGCAGCAATTTACACGCGACCGAGCCAAGCAATTGGTTGAGGAAAATGGAGGTAAGTTATTGAGCGGTGTTTCGGCTAATCTCAATTACTTAGTATTAGGCGAAGATGCCGGAAGCAAGCTTGCGAAGGCAAAGAAGATTCCTTCGATTGTTGTGTTGACGGAGGAGGAGTTTTTGAAGATGGTGGAGTAAAACATTGACTATACGGTGATATTAACATCCTCCCTTTTAAGGGGCTAAAAACACAAACCCCACCACAAGCGCAATAACCCCAACCAAAAACCAAATCGCATAACCCTGCACCTTCCCGCTCTGCCACACACTCAACTCCTCGCTGCCATCCTGCGCGAACATACCACCCGCATCCACCAAACCATTCACCACATTCTTATCAATCCATGCCGATGGTCTTCCAATCAAATTGAAAACAATCTTCTTCGTCATAAACAAATAAACCTCATCCACATAAAACTTGTGCAGTGCGCCCTTATACAAACCGCGCATGGTCGATGAAACACGCGCAGGCAAATTGCTTTCGCTTTTATACATCATCAGCGCAACAAAAATTCCTGCCAAACCAAACACCACCGGTGCAATTGCCATCGTCAAATGAAACTCGCTGTGCAGCGCTTCACCATCGCTGCTCACAAATTCTCCAAACGGAACAAAGCCCGTTACAATCGCCAGCACACCCAAAATCATCAGCGGCAACTTCATTGTAAACGGTGCCTCACCGTGACCTCCGTGTTCTTCTTCGTGCGCTCCGTGGTTACTGTATTCGCGTTTCCAGAAAATAGAAAAGTATAACCGGAACATATAAAACGCAGTCAGCCCCGCAGTAAACAGCGCAACACCATAAACCAGTTTGTTCGAGTGAAAAGCAGCCGTCAATATTTCCTCCTTGCTAAAGAACCCGCTGAAAGGCGGCACACCGGCAATCGCCAAACACGCAATCAAAAATGTAAGATGCGTCACCGGCATCTTCTTACGCAGTCCGCCCATATCCCCCATCTCATTCGAATGCACATAATGTATTACCGCACCCGCACCGAGGAACAGCAGTGCCTTAAACATGGCGTGCGTAAACAAATGAAACATCGAAGCCGTGAATCCCAAACCGTTTTCGCCACCGTAACCCGAAACACCGAGCGCAAACATCATGTAACCAATCTGGCTCATGGTGCTATACGCCAGCACGCGCTTGATATCCGTTTGCGTGCAGGCAATCACAGCCGCAAACAACGCAGAAGCCGCACCCACATACATCACCACTTCCAACGCACCCGGGCACGAAAGCGCAAACACCGGAAACAAACGCGCCACTAAATAAACACCCGCCACCACCATCGTTGCCGCATGTATCAATGCCGAAACCGGAGTTGGTCCCTCCATCGCATCGGGCAGCCAGATATGAAATGGCATCATCGCACTCTTTCCCGCACCACCGATAAACACCAGCAACAATCCCCATGTCAGCGCACTAATGCCGAACAATCCACCTGCAATAGCAGAATGTAATTGCGGAGAAGAAGAATCTGTCAATCGGTGAATCAAAGTTCCGAAGTCGAGCGTCTCTGCATGAAAAGCTAGAATCAAAATGCCAATCAAAAATCCTAAATCGGCAAAGCGCGTAACGATGAATGCTTTTTTAGAAGCAGCTACTGCACTCGGCTTATCAAAATAATATCCGATAAGCAGGAAGGATGAAACACCCACCAATTCCCAGAAAATATAAATCTGAAAAATGTTGCTGCTCAACACTAATCCGAGCATCGAAAAAGTAAACAGCGATAAGAACGAATAGTAAATGGAGAACCGCTCTTCGCCTTTCATATAACCGAGCGAGTAAACATGCACCATCAGCGAAATGAAAGTCACTACAACAAGCATCATCACCGAAATCGGGTCAAGCAACAAACCGATATCAATCGAAACACCGGGAGCAAACTCCAGCCATTGAATTTTCAGCACTTCCAGTTTCTGATAAACACCATCCACTTTCCCTGAAACAAAAAAGTAATTGTAAGCCGTCCACAACGAAAGCCCGGCAGAACCCAACAACGATAGTGTACCGATAATTCCCCCGCTTTCTTTAAAATGCTTCTTGCCGAACAAACCGAGCAGCAGAAAACTTGCCAGCGGCAGCAGCGGAATAAGTGCTATGTTAATTGCAGACATGTTCGTTTATAGCTTTAATGAATCCGCATCTTCCGCATCAATACTTCCGAAATTGCGATAGATGTTGATGACAATAGCAATGGCCACAGCCGCTTCAGCCGCAGCGATGGCAATAATGAAAATGGTAAAAAACACTCCATCCAGTTTCCCTCCCCATAAATATTTATTAAAGGCAATGAAGTTGATGTTCACGGCATTCAGCATCAGTTCCACCGCCATCAGCATCGTAATCATATTTCTGCGCGTCAGGAAACCATACACACCTATAAAAAAGAGCGCGGTGCTGAGGAGTAATATTTGTGTCAATCCTACTTCCATTAGTTCTTTTCTGTTTGTGCGCGCATGGCAATAACAATACAACCAATCATAGCCGCCAGTAATAAAATTGAAACCACTTCGAACGGCAATACAAAACCTCCCTGTTTGTAGTTCAACATTTCTTCACCAATTCTTCGCACGCTTAATTCACCGGATGGTTGTTCTCCGAAAAATTCATTTCGTTTTATCACACTCCAGAATAAAAGGAAGGCAAACAAACTTGCAAGACCGGCAAACAACGTTCGCTTGCGTTCCGGTTCTGCCAAATCATTTCCCACGCGATGCGTGAGGAAGATGGAGAAGATAATCAGCACCACAATGCCGCCTACATAAACGACAATCTGCACCGCAGCAATAAATTCATACTGCATCCAGAAATACAAACCCGCCACACCCATCATACAGAACAACAGATAAATAGCTGCGCGGAAAATCTGACGGCTTGTAACAGCCAGTACTCCACACGCCAGTATCAGCGCGCCCAATAAATAAAATATGATGTTACTTGCTTCCATTCTTCTTTTATTCTACTCCTTCCATCAATTTACTTCCCGGTGCATTCAGTTTCTTCGTCAATTGATTTCTGTCAAACACACTATGCTCAAACGTCTGCGCCATTTTAATCGCATCGGTCGGACAAGCCACAATGCATAAATTGCACATGGTGCAAAGCTCTAAGTGGTAAACAAATGTCTCTAAAGCCTTTTTCTTTTTGCCATCGGGCTGTAGCTCCTGTTTGGTTACAATCTTAATAGTCGCATTCGGACAAGCCAGCTCACAAGCCGTGCAACCGGTGCATCGGTGCTCGTTCTTTTCATCGTGCGTCATCACCACCTCTCCGCGGAAACGTTCAGGTAATTCCTGCTTCACATCCGGATATTGCAGCGTGATTATCTCCTTATGATTAAAGAAATAGTAACCAGTCATCCTCATTCCTTTCAGAAGCGAAGTGCTGGCGTTGTAAACGGTCTTTATGTAATCTACTATGAACATTCTTATTTGAAATAAAATCCGGTTATCGCCATTACGGTCGTCAGCAACAAATTAAACATCGCAATCGGCAACAAATACTTCCACTCTAAATTCAACAACTGGTCAACGCGCAAACGCGGAAACGTCCAGCGGAACCACATGATTAAGAATATCAGCGCAAATACTTTTCCGAAGAACCACACAATGCCCGGAATAAAATCCATTACATGATTGAACGCCTCCCAACTGCCGATATGAAACGGCATCCATCCGCCAAAGAATAAAGTAGCACCAATAGCGCATACAATAAAGATGTTGACATACTCCGCCAAAAAGAACAACGCGAATCTCATCCCGGAATACTCCGTGTGGAAACCGGCAGTAAGTTCACTTTCTGCTTCTGCCAAATCGAATGGAGCCCGGTTGGTTTCTGCGGTTACCGCAATCACAAAAATCACAAACGAAATCAGCACCGGTATATGCCCTTTAAAAATCCACCATCCGTTTTGCTGCGAAGCTATGATGTCGTTAATACTCAAACTGCCCACAAGAATTACAATCGTAAGCACCGAAAGTCCCGCGCTTAATTCGTAGCTCACAATCTGGGCACCGCTGCGCATAGCTCCAAGCAAAGAGTATTTATTATTACTCGCCCAACCCGCCATCAAAATTCCGATCACTCCTATGCTGCTCACCGCGCTCACATACAGCACTCCTATATTAATGTCCCACAACTGAAAACCTTTGGTAAAAGCAATTGGCGCCATAATCAGCATGGCAACAATTATCACCAACAATGGCGCGAGGTTGAACAAAAACTTATCAGCACCATCAGGAGTTAATCCTTCTTTAATTAAGAGTTTCAAAGTGTCTGCCGCGGTTTGCGCGAAACCTTTGTAGCCCACTCTGTTTGGCCCCAAACGAATCTGCATATAAGCAGAAACTTTTCTTTCCATAAACACTAATACCAAACCAAGCACCGCAAACAAAGCAATCACTAACACTCCCGCAATTGCCATTTCAATCAGCAACACCAAGGTAGAATTCAGCGAAGCAGAAAGTGCTTCGTGAATAGATTGCGATATGTGTTCTAATGAAATCATTTATCTGTCTATATCAGGTATTACCAAATCCAAGGTTCCCATCATCGCCACTAAATCCCCAATCTTCTGTCCCTTTGCAATATGATTCAGGCAGGAAAGATTTGCAAAGCCCGGACTGCGGAAATGTATTCTATAAGGAGTCAAACCTCCTTCACTTATTATATAAACACCAAACTCACCACGCGCAGTTTCCACGCGACTATAAAATTCTCCTTTCGGTAATTTCAACACCGCTTTCGTCTTCGCCTGAAATTCTCCCTCCGGTATATTATCAATCAACTGGTCAATGATACTAAGTGACTCGCGCAACTCGCGCATGCGTACCAGATAACGCGCATAACTATCGCCCGCAGTTTCCAGCGGCTCTTCAAAATTCAGTTTCTCATAACCATCATAAGGCGCGAGCTTTCTGATATCGCTCTTCACTCCGCACGCGCGCAACACCGGACCGGTGCAGCCAAACGAAACCGCATCGGCAGCTGAAATTACTCCCACATTTTTCATCCGCTCCTGAAAAATCACATTATAAGTTACCAGCGTATCATACTCATCAATCTTCGTTCTGAAAAACGCCACAAACTCCTTCACCTTCTTCACAAAATTCGGATGCAAATCAAACATCACACCGCCCGGCACCATGTAGTTCATCGTCAGCCGCGCACCACAGGTCTCCTCCATAATATCGTTAATCAACTCGCGCTCGCGGAACGCGTGAAAAAACGGAGTCAGCGCGCCCACATCCATCGCCATCGCGCCCCACCACAACACGTGGCTAGCAATGCGCGTCAGTTCGTCCATCAAAACGCGAATCACCTTCGCGCGCTCCGGCACCTCCACCTGCAAACCCTTCTCCACTGCTAGCGCACAACCGTGATTATTAATGTGCGAACTCAAATAGTCCATCCGGCTGGTACTATAAATAAACTGCCGGTATGAAAGCGACTCGCACATCTTCTCAATGCTCCGGTGTATATAACCAAGGTGAGGTTGTACATTTAGAATCGTCTCTCCGTGAAGTGTAATGACCAAATGCATCACCCCGTGTGTAGCCGGATGCTGCGGCCCCACATTAATTACCAGATTCCCGTCTTGCGTTGTTGCTACTTCTTCGTATTGCACAAAAACTTTTACGCTATTAAAGCTTCAAACTTAAACTTCCGCCACTCACTATCTCAAACTCTTTATCTACACTGGTGTGGATTGTGCGGGCGTTTTTAGAGCGATAGACTAAACGGTATTTGCCCGGTTGAAGGGCGAGGGTTTCCTGTTTATCTTTCAAGTGCAATTCATAGATTTTTTTCATAGCGCCTTTCTCTACGATAAAAATTCCGCCATAGACTTC
>CANJRM010000125.1 GCA_947476645.1 Bacteroidota bacterium | reverse complement strand
GGGGACAACGAGTTTTTGAATCGCATAATCAGGGTTATGGCTGGGATGGTTTGTTTAACAATAACAAATGCGATATAGGTGTGTATGCTTACACCCTTCATGCAAAACGCCTCACCGGTGAAGAGGTAGATAAGAAGGGAACGATTACGCTGGTTCGATAACACCAATCAGCTAATACATAAACAACAAAGCCATCTCGCCTAAGCGGATGGCTTTGTTGTTTTATACAAGCATATCTGATTGAAACACAAGTACGATTACTTTTATGACATCATACGTTCACTACTTTCCGTAAAAAGAAATTCATGTTGAACACCATCTTCTTATTTCTGCTTTTAGGCAATGCCAACAGTGAGTATGATGCTACTGCACGCTATAACGACAGTCTGCTTATTTACAACACTTATCATTCGCAAATTGAAACGCTCAAGAAATTGAAAGAAACCGATTTGCAGAAGTGGTATGATTTAGATGCGGCTAACGATAGAATAATTACCTGCGCTAAACTTCGGTTGAAAAAATATAATCACCAAAGCTATGAACCGGTAATGGTGTTTGAACGCAAGGGAATGGGAATGGCTTATGCATATCCTAAACCACACAGCACCGAACATTCCACTGCCGATGCTTTTGCAAAAGTTTCTACTCTTAAATATCATTACGTAGTTTACGATAAGCAAACGCGTTTCTGCTGCGATAAACTTGGCAGCTTGCACATTCCTTACATTCTCAAATATGTTTATGATCAGGGGCGTTTGCTTTTTATGGAAAAGCTGAACCCGATTACGATGGAAAGAATTGCAGGATTGTAAAGGGAGAGGAACTTATACTTATTACCTACCCATCCACAAACTCACCTTCCCATCTTGCAATAACAACTGTTGCCAAACAATTGCCGACTACGTTTACCGAAGTGCGCGCCATATCCATCAGTTCATCAATTCCTAAAATTATAAACACGGGCTCTACGGGAAGATTGAATGACGATAACGTGCCGAGTAAAATAACGAGCGATGCGCGCGGCACACCTGCAACACCTTTGCTCGTAAGCATGAGCGTAAATACCATAAGCAATTGAGTGCCGAGTGTGAGTTCAATGCCCGCGGCCTGTGCTACAAACACTGATGCAAGCGTGAGATAGAGTGTAGTGCCATCGAGGTTAAACGAATAGCCCATTGGCATTACGAACGAAACTATTTTGCGTGGCACACCGATGTGCTCCATGGCTTTCATGGCTTTAGGTAAAGCAGATTCAGATGATGTGGTTGCAAATGCAATAGATACAGGTTCAATGATAGCCGCTACAAATTTTTTAAGCGGAACTTTGGCGAGCAATGCTACGGGCAGTAATACAACAAGCAGAAAAACAAACAATGCCGCATAAAGTGTGAGCAAAAGTTTTACCAGATTGACAAGTACGCCTAAACCCATGTGACCAACGGTGTAAGCTATAGCGGCACAAACCGCTACAGGAGCAAAATACATAATGAGCGCAGTGAACTTAAACATGACTTCGCTCAAACTCTCTACAAAGTTGAGCATAGGTCGTTTGTGTTTTTCATCAAGCTGTGCAAGACCAACTCCAAACAAAATACTGAAGACAACAATTTCTAAAACGGCTCCATCATAAATACTTTTAGCAATGTTTTCGGGGAAGATGTGGAGGATAATATCACTGAAAGTTTGTTTGGCAGTAGGCAGAAGTGCATCGGTATGTTCTACATGCGGAAGAATAATTCCAACTCCTGCTTTTGAAATATTGATAGCCGCCAAGCCAATAAAAAGTGCCAGCGTAGTCACCACTTCAAAGTAGAGCAGACTCTTCCAACCCATTCTGCCGACTTGTTTTATGTTGCTGTGCCCTGCAATACCGTAAACCAAAGTTCCAAACAATAACGGAGCAATAATGCATTTGATAAGGCGAAGAAATAATTGCGAAAAGATTTTGAGGTTCTGCGAAAACACGGGGAAGTCAATCCCTATTTCAATGCCGATAAGCATACTGATGAGTATAGTAGTGGTGAGGGAACGTTTCAAAAACGCGTAATAGATAAGCGATGCAAGTGCAAGCCATCTACCTACCGACAAAATAGCTATAGGAATATTCAGTATTCCTTCGAACGTTGCTAATGAAACAAGCACCGCAAGCAAAACTGCAACAAGCGCTGCTACAAGAATTTTAGATTGATTCATGAATTGAATATAGACGAATATTAAAGGCAATAAAGGTCTTAGACACTTTAAATCCTAGGAGCATGGTATAACTTCTAATAAAATATTTTTGACAAACTAAGAGTGACGAACGAGTTACTCTACTCTACCCGCTTTAAAAAATCTTCGTTTGTAATAAGCCTCGCTTAGGTCGCTGATGATAACGCCTGCCTGTGTGGTAGCATGAGCAAACTTGCCATGTTGCAGATAGATACCTATGTGTGAAATTCTTTTCTTCTTGATTTTAAAAAACAACAAATCGCCTTCGGCATATTCTTCCTTCTTTCCTTTCACCACTTTGCATTGAGCAAAAATAGAAGCTGCGCTGCTATTCAGTTTTTTGCCGTAAATTTTTTCGTAAAGCATGTTTACAAAATGCGAGCAGTCAATTCCTTTGGAAGAGTTTCCTCCGTAACGGTAGCAGGTTCTGTACCAGCGAAAGATTTCGTTATACAGTTCAGGATTGTCGCAGGCTTTTAAACTGATAGTGTATTTCTGGTAGAACGAATCAATTTTAGAAACAAGGGGTTGTAAAGATGAAGAGTCGGTTGTTATGATACCTGCATCATCTTCCATTACCGGAATATCCTGCGCGTAAATATTATTGAAAGCGAAAATGCAGACGATGCAAACTATTGCTCTGACAAAACTGTAAAGCATAAACTATTTCGCGTTAAGTTTGCTGTGATTCTTACCATACAAAAAGTAAACTACAAAACCCACCAGCAACCAAACGAGGAAACGTTCCCAGTTGCTTGTGCCCGATTCGCAAAGCAAATAGCTACACGCCAGTAAACCAAGCACAGGAATCAGTGATAGGTTTTTCAGGAAAGAATAAACCGTAACAAACAGCGTGAGCACGAAGAATGCGGCATAAGGAATTTTTGTGCGCAACACATCCCAGGTACTCCACATTCCGGCATTAGGTTCAGGAGCATTCATGTTAAAGAAGTTCACTACTCCTTCGTTGTTGTAAACCCACAACAAAATTCCGCCACCAATAAAAAGAATAGGCATAATCCATTTCGCGTTGATGTAAGGCGTTTTGAATTTGCTCTGCGGTGGATTG
This sequence comes from Bacteroidota bacterium, assembly GCA_947476645.1. Taxonomy (GTDB): domain Bacteria; phylum Bacteroidota; class Bacteroidia; order Chitinophagales; family LD1; genus Bog-950. The sequence continues at coordinate 4,808 of CANJRM010000125.1, read as the reverse complement.
GGCGAAAGTTGCAGTTGAAGAATTCCTCCGCACACAAGCACAAATGCAAACAATGTTCCCACGCTGGTTAGGTCAATAACCACATTCATATTTAAAAACAAAGCGGGCACTGCTACAACCACTCCTGTAAGAATAGTAGAGAACGAAGGCGTTTTAAACTTCGGATGAATGCGTGAAAAAATGGGTGGCAGCAAACCATCGCGGCTCATGCTCATCCAGATTCTCGGTTGACCAATTTGAAAAACAAGTAACACACTTGCTGTAGCCACTACTGCACTTACTGCTACTACACCCGCCAACCAATCCAAATGAATTTCTTTAAAAACAAAAGAGAGCGGGTCGCCCACATCGAGTTTGCTATAGTTCACCATGCCTGTAAGCACCAGCGCTATGAGCACATAAATAACGGTGCAGATGATGAGTGAATAAATCATTCCCCGAGGTAAGTCGCGTTGCGGGTCTTTACATTCTTCGGCAGTGGTGCTTATGGCATCAAAACCGATGTAAGCAAAAAACACTGCGGCCGTTCCTTTGAGTATTCCTCCAACTCCATTGGGTAAAAACGGATGCCAGTTTCCGGGCTTCACATAAAATGCGCCTACTACAATCACTACAAAAATCACAACCAGTTTCAACGCCACCATTAAATTGGCTGAGTTTCTCGATTCCTGAATACCGCGGTAAGTGATGTAAGTAATCAGCACAACAATTCCGAAAGCAGGTATATCGCAGATGAATTTAAAGTTGCCGATAGAAGGTGCAGTTTGCCATGCAAGTTTTGCCGCATCACTTGCCATTGCTTGTGCACTCCAATAATCCATGGTTAAGTAATCGGGAATGTGCCAACCGAAACCATCGAGTAGTGAAGTGAAATAATCGCTCCACGAAATGGCTACAGCAATATTTCCGATGGCATATTCCATCAGCAAATCCCAACCGATAATCCACGCAATAATTTCTCCGAATGCCACATATGAATAAGTGTAAGCACTTCCGCTTACGGGAACCATACTCGCGAACTCGGCATAGCACAAAGCGGAGAATCCGCAGGCAACAGAAACAAAAAGGAAAAGAAAAATAATTCCCGGACCGCCATCGAAACTCGCTTTGCCTATTGTGGAAAAAATTCCTGCGCCCACAATAGCGGCAATACCAAAAGCAGTAAGGTCACGCACGCCAAGTGTTTTGTGCAAGCCGCCTGTTTTTTCGGCTTCAATCAAACCCGCTTCGGCATCGGCTAAAACTTTGGCTACGTTTTTCTTTCGGAATAAATCGCTCATAGAAAAAAGTTAATAGTGAGTGGTGAATAGTTAATAGTAATTCAGCTAAAATAGTTTTTGGATTGAAGAGAAGAAAATTAAAAACGTAAACTCGCGCTGTGATTTACAATTTCATTACAATTGAAGGATGCATTGGTGCAGGTAAAACTACGCTGTCGAAAAGAATTGCTGCTGACTATAACGGCAAATTAATTCTTGAGCAGTTTGAAGACAATCCGTTTTTACCTAAGTTTTACGAAGACCCCACGCGCCATGCTTTTCCTGTTGAATTGTTTTTTATGGCAGAACGTTTTCAACATTTGAAAAAGCTGTTGAGCGAAGCCGATATTTTTAAATCATTCACCGTTTCTGATTTTCTTTTTCAAAAGAGTTTGATTTTTGCTAATCAAAATCTGAATGATAACGAAGCGAAACTCTACCGCATGTTGTTCGACATTATCAATCCTTCGCTGCCTAAGCCCGACATTACTTTATATCTCTACGCGCCTGTAGAAAAACTTTTGCAGAACATTAAAAACCGCGGAAGGGATTATGAGCAAAATATTACAGGAGATTACTTAGAAAAAATTCAGAATGCTTATCTCGAATACTTTAAACTGCAAACGCATTCGCGAATTGTGTTGCTAAACACAACCAATCTCAATTACATTGACCTGAAAAAAGATTATGAGTTTGTAGTGGATGTGTTGAATACAGAATTTGATTTCGGTTTACACTACGTTTAAATCTCTTTAGTGAAATACATCACCCGTACCATCTTCATTCTTTCTGTTGTCAGTTTGTTCAACGATGTATCAAGCGAAATGCTTTACCCCGTGATGCCTTTGTTTCTATCAAGCATTGGTTTCTCTTCGGTGTTGATTGGTTTGCTCGAAGGTTTTGCTGAAGCTACCGCAGGTTTGAGTAAAGGTTATTTCGGCAGATGGAGCGATGCCAGCGGCAAGCGTTTGCCTTTTGTAAATGCAGGTTATTTAATGAGTGCCATTTCGAAACCAATGATGGCTTTCTTCACAAATCCTGTTTGGATTTTTAGTGCGCGTGCCAGCGACAGATTAGGCAAAGGTGTGCGCACCGCAGCTCGCGATGCTATTCTCTCCGATGAAAGCACCGCAGAGAACAAAGGAAAAGTTTTTGGTTTTCATAAAATGATGGATACTATAGGTGCAACCATAGGGCCTGCGTTTGCACTGGTGTTTCTGTATTACTATCCCGCGCATTACAAACTGATTTTTCTGATTGCTTTTGTTCCTGCTATCCTCGGAACGCTGCTTACGTTTATAGTGAAGGAAAAACAATTGCCGCATCAGGCAAAACAATCTTTCCGTTTATCGCAAACCTTTGATTATTTAAAAACTGCTTCTGCCGATTATAAAAAATTGGTGGCTTCGCTTTTACTTTTTGCTTTGTTCAACAGTTCAGATTTGTTTTTGCTGATGAAAATAAAAGCGAGTTGTAATAACGATTCGTATGTGATTGGTTGTTACATTCTCTACAATCTTGTTTTTGCTGTGGCTGCTTTTCCTCTCGGACATCTGGCCGATAAATTCGGAATGAAGAAAACACTGCTCTTCGGGTTCTTCATGTTTGTGCTGGTGTATGCGGGTTTCGGATTTAATTCATCGTTCACGGGTTTTCTTTTTCTGTTCGTGTTGTATGGACTTTACACAGCCGCCACCGATGGCGTTTCCAAAGCGCTCATCAGCAATATGGTTCCTAAAACAGAAACGGCTTCTGCCATCGGCACTTATTCGGGATTGAGTTCTGTTATGGTTTTGCTGGCGAGTGTAATAGCGGGCTTAATCTGGAAATACATTTCGCCCGAAGCCGTTTTTATTTTTAGTGCCACGGGGGTGTCGTTGGTGTTTGTGGTGTTAGCGAGTATGAAGCTGAAAGAGAAATGAGAATGACCATTGACGATTGAAAAAGCAATGTCATGCTGAGCTTGTCGAAGCACCTCTCTTTAAAACCCTTCGACAAGCTCAGGGTGACATTACACCTTCATCATGGCTAATTACTACTCATCTTAAAACAGAACGGTAATACAAACTGCACTTTCACTGCTCTGCCTTGTTGCATACCCGGTTTAAATTTCGGTAGAAGTGCAACTACACGTTTTGCTTCATTGCTGAAACCTTTGCTTTCGCTGCGCATAATTTCTGTGTTTGAAATACTGCCGTCTTCATTCACCACAAACTTGGTAAAGGTTTTGCCTTCAATACCCATTTCTTTTTCAAAGTCGGGGTAGTAGGTGTTTTTGGCAAGAAAATCCATCAGCTTTTTTTCGCCACCGGGGAACTCGGGCATTACTTCTACAGTTATATGAACCACATCGTCAAGAGCAGGAGAGGTTTGTGTTTCAAAACTTTTCATGTTTCCCTTTCCATCAGTGGCACCTATGGTGTTTCCGTTTGTGTTGGTGGTAGTGCCTGATTCTGTGTTGCGTAGTTGTGCAACAGTTGGAACGGTGTCATCCAAATGGTTGTTTTGCACCACCGCCATTTCTACATTGCGCTGTGTGGCTATGGCTTGCGCCTGCTGGGGTTTGGGCGGCTTGGGTTTTTCGATTTCGATTTTCTTCTGCGTTAAATCAATGGGCGGAATAGGCGCAACGGTAACGATGTTACCCGAAAGCGCTTTGGGGTTTCCCTTGAACTTATCGGAAAGAAATTTTCCGAAGCAGAGTAAAAGAACCGAGGTGAGGGTAATAAGCAAAGCAGTGGAAACTGTTCTGCCCGAAGTTTGACGAAGCACGTAAGCTCCGTAAGACTTGTTGCGGTGCTCGAAAATCATGTCGAGCATGCTGGTGTTTTGATAATTCGTTTTCATAACAAATTGGTTTTAGTTGAAAAATAGATTCATTGGTATAATGCGCGAATCCGTGTTTTCCATAACACCAATTGTCATAGAATTGTCATTTTTTGAAAAAAAAATTTGAAAAGGATACCACCGCCATATCTACTATCGGTTAGTTTCTCGTAAGTATGACTTAGTTTTCCCGAGGTTTAAGAAAGTCTTCCCATGGTCTCACTAAGTTTATTCAGGGTTTGAAAAAGTTTATCCGATCGCTCACTAAGTTTACACAAGGTTTGAGAAAGTTCTCCCAAGGTATGACTTAGTTTTCCCAAGGTCTCAGTCAGAAGCTCCAAGGTCTCACTAAGTTGTCCCAAGGTCTAAGTCGGAAGCTCCAAGGTTTGAGAAAGTTCCTCCAGGGTTTGACTAATGATTCATCTTTTGAGCATTTTTGTGCAAAAATAGGGGTTTTCTGGCGGTTTGGCGGAAACCCTGCTTTATACTTGATTTAAGGCGGGTGTTGCTAAATAGACCCTCCATACAAACAAGTGTATCGTTTGTAAAGAAGTATTTCTCTTAGATTGGTCTAATTTCTAATTCTATAAAACATAAAAAGGCGCAACCGCAAGTTGCGCCTTTTTATGTTTTATGTTTCTCTTTTCCCTTTCTCTCTTAGTTTTGTTGTGTAACAATTTAACTATGAAAAATATTCTACTCGGTTTTATGCTGCTTTTTAAT
>CANJRM010000124.1 GCA_947476645.1 Bacteroidota bacterium | reverse complement strand
TTTACATCATACTCCTTTGCCCACTTGATTAGTACCTGATTTACTTTTTCCTGTTCTTCCATTCCGTGGCGCTGCAATTCGATGTAGTAATTCTCTTTGCCAAACAAATTCAGCCACCATTCAAAAACTTTTCTTCCTTCTTCTTCGCCCTTCTTTAAAATAGTTTGCGGCACTTCGGCACCAATACAACAAGTGGATGCAATCAGGTTCTCGTGATATTTTACAATCAACTCCTTGTCAATACGCGGATACTTTCCATACATGCCTTCGATGTAACCAAGCGAACAAAGTTTCATTAGGTTCTTGTATCCATCGGCATTCTTTGCAATGAGCAATTGATGGTAGCGTTTGTCTCTTTTATCTTTTGTGAACGTTTGAATACGTCTGTCATCCACCAGATAAAATTCACAACCAACTATAGGTTTTATAGGAGAGCCATCAGCCAGTTTATGTTTGCTTGCTTCTGCTACAAAATCAAAAACGCCAAACATATTACCGTGGTCGGTAATGGTGAGTGCTTTCATTCCATCGGCAGCGGCTTTCTTATACATAGAAGAAATAGCGGCAGCGCCATCGAGTAGTGAATATTGAGTGTGGGAGTGGAGGTGAATGAATTCAGGCATAAATGAATGCGGAGTTTAGAATGCGGAATGCAGAATTAAAAAGAATACAAAAACAATAATGCGAATTACGAAATACGAAATTGAATTTCGTTTAAAGGCAGGAGAAAGTTGTTGGAGAATTTTGAACAGGGTTGTTGAAAAAATATTGCCTCAAAGAACTTTGACGAAAATACTTGGATGTATTCGACTGGCTGTTTGTCTGTCACGCGATGGAGTGTGTGTCGTCACGAGAATGAGTTTGTTGTCCAAGTCGGTGAGTTTATTTCCAACGTCAGTCGTTTTGGATTCCATGACGGGCGTGTTTTCTTCCACGAGATTTAATTTGGCTTCCACGTCATTGAATAAATTTTCCATGACAGTAAATTTATCAGCCACCGTCAGTTGATTTGGGTTCCAAGTCAGGCGTGTTATTGTCCATGACGGGGAATAAATATTCCATGACAGTCGATTTGGTTTCCACGTCAGCGAATAAATCTTCCATGACGGTCAATTTATTTTCCACGTCATTCGATAAATGTTCCATGACCCTCGATTTGGTTTCCTTTGAGTTGCTACTTGCCTTCAAGTTTTCTGATATATATAAATACTGCCTTAGTTCCATCCGCGCTGTCGAAATTCGCTAGCAGTTCCATCCCTTCAACAAAACCCGATGATTGTTCTTTAATCAGTTCTGTTGTTTCGATAACAACCTGAGCGGAATCTTTTTTTGATTCGGAAGTTTTAATGATGAGGTCAGAGGTTATTGTGGAGCCGTTAAAAAAAGCATTTGCCTGTTGCTGAGCTTTTACTTGGGCTACGCGGTTCATCGTGCTTTGGCTGGTATATTTTGCTTTTTCTAAAGCTACTACTGATATAACGTATTTATGGTCGTAATCGTCTACTACCTTTACTCCATCAAACGGAGTATTATTATACATCCGTTTAATGAAGTTAGTCATTGAGGTTTTATCGTCATTATAACTTTGTGCATCTGAATTGAACGCCATGTTCACCAAAAATAATAATGAAATTAGTTTTATTGATTTCATCATGATGAGTTAGGATTTCATAAATGAATCAACAATTTTGTTAACCTCCGCTAATTCTAAATTTGTAAATTCTCTTCCTGTTTTTTGTTGAGTGTTTTTAAGAAAAACATCTTTAGTTTCATAAATCAAATCCTCAAGTTTCTCGATTTCAAAATTATCACTAGATATATCGTAGATTTTTCCTAAAACCACGATATATGAAAACCAAAACTCTTTGAAAATTGATACGTTATCCATAATTACTTATTTATAGGTTGTACTTTATATTCAGTTACTTTCGATAATTGCTCTATTGAATAGGTATTGCTAAAACAATAAAGTATTTCAAGCGTGTTAGAGCTTAGTTTGTATTTGAAAGGAACTTCCTTTGAATTAAATTGGTCAAGGTCTAAATCAGGAATATCAAATCTGCTATCATAAGTACAATATGTGTTGCTTATTTCTTGGAAATTTGATTTATTAATGCTTGCAAGAAAATCTGAAATGTCATTATTCAAAGCTGTACCTGAAGAATTATATAGAACGAAGTACTTTGCCTTGATAGCACTTGTGTATCCGCAATCTTGCTTGCTATGATTAAGGCAAGGCCAACCAGCTTGAAGTTTTAGTTCCGAAGCATTATTGTTTAATTTGCTTGGAAGCATTGCAACACAATCATTTGTATTTATTCCATCGCTAACCGAGAAATTTAATGATGCTAAGGGGATTTTTTTTTCAAATATCGTTCTTAAATAAATTGTTGAAAATGAGCTTCTGAAATAATAATCTTTACCATTAATTTTAAAGCTATACTTATTTATGTTTTGATTAGAATAAGCAGTAATATCTTGAGGACTTAAACAAATATTATTTATTGTATTCATGGTTATTTCCTTAATACTCTCTAAATTTTTATTTGCCATTGCTGTAACCGAGAAATCAACTATCCAATTGTTATCGTTAAAAAAATCCTTTCTAGGTTCGCTAACATCAACACTATAATCGAAACCATTAGCAACAATTTTGTTTAATATTGTATACAAATTTCCCATTACCGCTTCCTCGTTTTTCTTATTAAGTTCTTGCAGTTTTATGTTTGCTGCAAATAAACCTCCTTTGAACTCAACAGAAATACCTTTGCTTTCACAAAATGCGATTAACTTTCCTATAGCAACCGTAGCTTTTACAACGCTTGAAAAACTACCATCTGGCATTTGAGTTTCTGATAATATTTCAAAGTTCTGAATATTGCCCCCTGAAACAGATACAATTTCATCTTTTACTAATTCATCATTTAAAAGCGTAGTATTTGATGAAATAAATGTGCCGAATGCTTTTTCAATTGCATTACGTAATGCATTGTATTTTGCTGCGTCTTTAGTTTTTCCTTGGCCAATTTGTGTTAGGGTAACTGTCTTGACATTATCGTTAGATTGACTAACCGAAGTTGTTTGGGAATTATTTGCGGTTTTGGTTATTTGATTTTCCCCTTCATACAAATCTTTCTTTATTTGAGGAATATATTGAGTAAAAGATTTTGAAAGGTCTGTTTTATCAAATTCAACTAGTTTCTCAAATGATTTTCGTGCTTCCGCCAGTTCATTAGGGGCATTTGTATGAGCAAGCGCAATGTTTCTATAATAAACAGTTCTAACATACCAATAGTAAATATCAGATTGATATTCCTTCTTGCTATCCAACTCATCTAACAAATCCTTCGCCTCTATTCCTTTCCCTTTTTCAATATACTTGGCAATTTTCATAATTTTTTTATCCTGTGCTAAGGTTAAATTCGTTAAGAAAAAAAGAGAAATTAATAATATGATTATTTTCTGTTGAATTACACTCCGTTTAATTTTTTTGATGTAGGTCGTCATAGAGGATGTATTATTGTACGCGGCTAATTTTGTATTCCGCTATTTTGCTTAAATCAGCTAAACTTATTTTATCCTCAAATTTTATTTTGACCTGTTTTTCTTTCTCAGGATTAAAAGACGTTAGTATAATAACAGCTACATAGCCAAATCCATCTTTTACATTCTCACCAAAAAATGTTGTTGCCAGGTTTAATTTTTCTTGTGCTATAGCTTCCAAGTCCGCCATAGCACCACTTGGGTCTTCCCTTACCCGGTTACACCTGCACGATACATTGTTAAAGGGTTTACCGAAAGCACCCTGCCACTTTGCCTTTAGTTTAAACTCGGGCTCACACCAAAATTGATCTTGATTACCAAAGCCACACGAAAGAAAAGGCTCTAACCCTTGTAGATCAATTTTTGTTTCAAATCCATTCTTAATATCATAATCGTCATGATACATTGGATGTTCTGCTTCTATTAAATCGGTTCCGGTTATGGTATGTAATCCGTTGTTTATTTCGAATTTCAATACACTATTTAAAGTAGAGTTAATCAGTTTTATAATCTCCGCATCCGCATCAAGTGTTCTAAAAGCAAAAACATTGTTGCATTGTGGCCATTCCTCAGAACAAGTAAAAGCATTTCCAGAACTCCACATTTGCTCACGTTTTTCTGCCCTTCTTTTTTGCTTTACAAAATCTTCATAGTCGGTTGTTTTAAAAACAATACCACCCCTCTCATATTTTCCAGTTTCATCCACAAACACATTTTTATAGATTACATACTCTTTCTTTAAATCAGGGCATGGTCCAATTGCAATTTTGTATATCTGCTTACCTATTTTTTTATATTCCTCTTTATCATTTTCAGCAAGCGAAATATTTTTCAATGTGCTAAACAAATAACTATTGAAAAGATTGATGTTTGGGTTAAACTTTGCATTTACAGTTATCGGAATATTCCAATTTTGATTATCGGTGCCTATTGCTTGAGGTTCAGCACTTGTTAAGCTATAGTCAATAGATTTGTCAAGAATCTGTTTTAAAACCGCACAGAGATTTTTAACCGCTTTAGTTTCATTTTCTTCATTCAGTATCTGCAGTTTTATATTAGCCGCAAGAAGGCTGCCTTTGAATTCTATAACTACCCCCTTACTTTCAGCAAAGGATGTCAATTTGGTAACAGATACTGTAGCCTTTAAAGTAGTAGCATAACCACCATCCGGTATTTGAACTTCGGACATGGATTCAAATTTCTGAATGTTACCGTTAGCTATTGATGTTATTTGGTCGGAGATTAGATTGTCATTCAGTATTTCCGTTTTAGAGGAAATGAAAGTTCCAAATGCTTGTTCAATGGCACTTCTAAGTGCACTCTGTTTTGCAGCTTCCAGAGTTTTGCCTTGTCCGCTAACGGTTAGGGTTACTGTTTTGTCTTCCTGTGCAATTGACAGATTGGAAATACTTGAAAAAATTATTAGTAAGATAAAGGTGTTTTTAATTTTCATGAGAACTTGCTATTTTGAAATTTGTGGCTCAAAAACACACCTTCTGTTTTATCTTTAAATCTGGTCGAAGTATAAAATTGCAGCATTTCTATTATGCATATTATTAGGATGAAAATGTAAAAGAGTATCAATCACGCTAACCCAATAATCAAAGCTGCATCTTTGCGGAGAGTTATGAATGGGAGGTGCCAGTTTAAGTCCCAAAGGAAATCTTGCGATAGAGGCAATACAAGGTCTTATTTGTGTCTGCGTACCTAAAAACTTCATAGTCCTTTAATTTATCTCCAATAAATATTGTTATAGGTAATCGTTCTAGGTTGCCTCTGGGCATACTGAATTGCTATATCGCGATATGCTTTCAACTCATCTTTTCTCATAGCCATTTCATCGTTGTATTTTTTCAACTTTAATTCTTGTCTGTCTTTTTCTGCTGCCTTTAATATCTCGTCTATGTCTTTTACAAATAATACTGCCTCCGTGTAACAAGATGCTGACGGATTTATTTCAGTTAAAATTACACCTGCCTTTTGTGCGCCACTCGCTGTTTTATCTGTTGCCCAAATGGTTTTTGCGTTGTTAAGTTTTACTTTGCAGTCTGCATTTATTTTTTGCTGATAGGTAGAGGCAAGCATATCTTTACATTTGAAATAACACGTCTGGCAAACCTCAGGTACCAGTGATAGTTTGTAAATAGCTTCATCGAATTTTTGTTGAGCAACTAATGTTTCTGCATCCTTAATAATAAAATCGCATTGTGTGTTGTAGTAGGTTACGATTTTGCTTTTTGCTTCTTCGATTAGCGATGCCACTTGTTTGTTTTGAGGGTTAATAGTTTTAAGTGCATCGATGAATGCTTTGTTTTCATTAGTGCCTACTCCTTTTAAGGAAAGAGTGGTATTGCTGAATACTTTATTCTCTATTGCATCGCCAATAAAAAGAGTAAGGTCAATATTTAATGCAATCATTTGCGGTGAGCCTGCAACAATATCTTTTGTGCCAATATTTACCGATGCTGTAATTATAAATCTTGGATTGGTTGAACTGCCTCCTATGCCGTTGTTACTGGTGATTTGATTCAACTTGGTTTCTAATAATGCTTTTGATTCGGTTGGTAGATTGATTTTGTCTGAGAGGTAGGTATTCAAAATAATTCGTCCAAAGTCATCGAGTTTTGGCTGACTTTGAGCGGATGAAACGAAAAATTGAATCAGAACAATTAATGGAATTAGTTTTTTCATGGCCATGTTTTATTTTTCACCTACTACTAAAATGGCTTCGCCCAATCCTCGGGTCATTAGCTTTACCTCGAAATTAAATGGAGCCGCTTTCAAATATTTCTGTAAACTTTTGGTAAACTGTCTTGCATCTATAGCCTGGCTATTGCTATCATATAGAGGAATTCGAACTTGCTCAAACCTTATTTTGTTTTCGGTAGCATCGCTCATATTGAACCTACCTTTTACTGTATTATCTTTCATCCATTTATTGATATAGTCGGTAATTTCTTCTCCGTTTATTTCGGTTTCTAAATTTTTGTTCCAACTGTCCCATCTCTTTACTGTTACTAAAATTTCTCTGCCATTGTTGAACATATCGTCAAAGTGAGCCTGCACTTGGGCAACGAATGGGTCTATATTAGCGAGAATTGCTTTTTCTAAAAGAACCGCTACTATTTCTTTATCGGACGGTGTTCCGTTTCCGGTTGACGATGCGATTAGTTTACTAGTATAAGCATCGAAGGCTTCCAGTATAAATGAAACAGATTTGCCCTGTTCTGTTTTATTGACTTTCCACCAAATTTGAATGATGATGTCTGCTTTTGCCTGATTCTTTAGTTTATCAAGTGGACTTTCAGCGATTGAAGAACCACTGGTAGTGCTTGTTGTCATGTTATCTTCTGCGGTTCTACTTTCGATATTTTTCAATTCTTGTTCCACATCTTTTAAAGGGAATCCTCTGTTGACCATTAATGAACTGATTTTGCTAATTACCTGACGTAATTCAGTATCCTCTTGAAATGCCTGTTTGTAATTCGGCACTTTTTTCTTTGTGCCTTGATTATCAAACTCAGTCATGAAATATCTTTGGGTACACCAATTGTCACTTGGCAAAATCATCAGGGTTGGTTTTTTCGCTTGCCCGAAAACGGTAAGAGAAGTTGCCAGCAGGACTGCAACTATCACTATGCTTTTTGTATTTAGTTTCATGTTAGAATCCTGTGTTTAATGATTTAATTATTTTTTGTTCTTCAAGGTATTTGTGTAAAAGACTTTTGGCAACGGAGACCTGATAAACTTTCCAATCCTTTTTGCCTAAACTAACGGGTAAAGTAGTTTCTACAGTAGAAGCGCGAGTATATTTTGACCATGTTCCGTTTTTACTAAAGAAATCTTTTTCAATTGCACGGAATTTCGCAATGTCCTCTGTATTTGATAAAATGGGCTTTTGAGTTGAACATCCGTTTGCACCCGCAATTCCTGAATACAGAATCGCATGGATTGCATCCATTCGAGCTTGTTCTTGCTTGTAAGACTTTCCTTTTTTAGTATCCCATATTTTAATTGTTACATAGCCGTCTGTTTCTAAAGAAACACATTCCGTTTGATATGACCGTTGGTTAGGGGAGAATGAAGAAAGAGTGAAATAGAAAATAATGGATGTTATGATTTTGAAGAGTTGTGTTGTTTTCATATCTCTTACATTATTTAGAATGCAATATAAATATTTGAGTGAAACTACTTTTCTTGTCCGGAACGACCGCACTGGCTGTTGGCTGTTTTGTATTTGAGTGTCAGCGCAAAATAAATGGGATGATTCCTTTTTAATAAAAGATAGACGAGCATCATCTCTTTTATTTTGCTGAAGAATAGCCGATGGGCTTTGCCCGTGTTTTTGTATTTCGTCTTTCATTAGACCCCGTTTTCGTTAAAGCGCAAAATGTGAAAAGGCATTGCTGCTAACTAGTGTATATACGCAACTCCAAATATAAATAATTGATTTTCACACCCCATTCATTGCGCATTTAGTACTGAAAGGTTTTTTTCAGTACTAAACTCGCAACAGCTTTATTCATCAAGTGGGCTTCTTATTTTTCCAATACCACACA
>CANJRM010000123.1 GCA_947476645.1 Bacteroidota bacterium | reverse complement strand
TTGAATTTTATTTCCGTCAGCACACGCCTACCGAAGACAACAAGACCGGTCAGCAGGTGATGCTTGTTGCAAAGCGCGCTTCGGTTATTTTGTTATGGTCAATAGGCGCGGTGTTAGCGTTAAATAATGCGGGCTTCGATGTAGGCGCGCTGATTGCCGGTTTAGGAATTGGCGGATTAGCACTTGCACTTGCCGCACAGGACACGGTAAAAAATATTATCGGTGGCTTGATCGTGTTTATTGATAAGCCATTTTATATAGGCGATGTAGTCAAGATAAAAGAAACCGAAGGCACAGTGGTTTATACAGGTATCCGCAGCACGCGTATACGCACGGGTGCGGGAAGATTAATAACGATTCCTAACGCGCAGTTTACCGATAACGCTATTGAAAACATTACACTTGAGCCGGCAAAAAGAATTGTTACGTATCTTTCGTTGCCTTATGAAACGCCAACAGAAAAAATTGATGAAGCCATTTCTATTCTGAAAGATATTGTGCTGCAATCGGCCGATGTAAATCATTACGACTGCATCATCTTTCTTGAAAAATTTTCTGCTTCATCGGTGGACATCAACTTCACTTATTTTATAAAGAAGGGAAGCGATATACATACTACGCAAACTGATGTGAACAAAGAAGTTCTTCGTAAATTCAAACAAGTAGGAATTGAATTCGCATATCCGGCACAAGTGGTTATTGAAAGAAAATAAATGCAGTGTCACTTCGGTCTTCCGACTTCTCTCTTCTAACTTCTAATTTTAACTTTGCACCATATGCCAGTAAATTTTCATCAAGCAGAATTTGACCAGCCGCATCCCGAGCGCACACGCGCCATTTTAAAAGCTCATCCCGAAGTGCGCACGTTGATGGGTAAGAACCCTTACACCGCACTTATACTTTTGTTTGTGCTCACGCTGCAAACTTCCATTGCTTATGGCATGGGTAAACTCGGTTTCGATTATTGGTGGCTCAGTTTAGTAGTGGCTTACTGCGTTGGTGCATTTGCCAATCACTGTGGTTATGTAATCATTCATGATGCTACACACAACCTTGTTTTCACCAGCAAAACATGGAATCGCATGGTCGCTATTTTTGCCGACCTGCCGAATTTAGTTCCGGGTGCTATGGGATTCAACACCTATCATTTAAAACATCACGCGCATCAGGGCGATTATGAATTTGATGCTGACATTGCAAGCGATTGGGAAGCAAAATTTATTGGTAATAAATGGTATGGCAAAGCATTTTGGTTGTTGTTCTTTCCGGTGTTTCAGGTTACGCGCCCACCGCGATTAAAGGCCATTAAGCTTTTTAACGGGTGGACCTTCCTCAATTTATTTTTTGCAATAGCTTATGACTCTGCTATTGTGTATTTCTGCGGATGGGCGGGCTTGGTATATCTGCTTTTCTCTTTTTTCTTTTCTATTGGTTTGCATCCTTGCGGGGCGCGCTGGATTCAGGAACATTACACTTATGACATTGAACAGGAAACGGCAAGCTATTACGGACCTGTAAATATTCTGTCACTTAATGTGGGCTACCATAACGAACATCACGATTTTCCTTCTATACCATGGAATAATCTACCGAAGTTAACAGCCATGGCTCCTGAATTTTACAACAATTTAAAATCGCATAATAGTTATGGCAAGTTGCTCTTCACTTTTTTATTTGATGAGCGTTATAGTTTATTCTCGCGTGTAGAAAGAATAAAAGACGGCAAAGTGAGTTATGAAAGAGCGCGAAAAGCAGCTTAAGGAATTACAATTTTAAAACTACTAATTACTAATTGATGAAAAACCATTTTCAAATTTTTCTGATAACCCTACTGTTTGTTGTTCCTGTATTTTCTCATGCGGGTGTTGGTGGTTATGCCACTATGCGCGTGTTTGATTGCAATAAAGCAGTGGGGATGGGCACAGGTTATATTGCTGCAAAAATTTTTATAGTTTATGAAAATGGAGATAGCGAAGAGCTTCCTCTTTTGCCTTACAGCGAAAAGAATGAATTCGATAACCTGAAAAAAGTGAACCAAACTATCAATAGCATGAAAGCAAAAGGATATTTTCTTATCACTCAATATACATGTGGCGAGCAGGGAAATCTGGTAAGTGATTATACTTTTTTGAAACAGTAATAGAAGGGTGTGATAAAACAGAAGAGGCGCGGTTTACCCCGCCTCTTCTGTTTTAGAATCTAATGTCAATCGTCTAGTGTCTATTGTCTATTTCCTATCTGCCTATCACAATCTGTTTCTGAAATTTCACATCGCCTTGTTTTACTTCAAGTATATAAACACCCGCTGGCAGTGTTGATACATTCAACTCAACATGATTTACACGAAGTGAAATCTGTTGCGAAACAACCTGACCTAAAACATCAGTCAGCTTTATTTCAGTCATGAAAGATTGCTTGCTTTCAATCGTCAAAATTTCTTTAGCAGGATTTGGATAAACGCTGATGGAATTATCGGCACTGAGCGAATTAATACCTGTTACATCCTGCACCACTACATTAGTGGCGAGTGTGCAACCGTTGTTATCGGTTATAGTAACAGCATAAGTTCCTGCCATAAGATTGAAAATAGTTTGTGTAGTACCGCCATTGCTCCAGTTATAAGTGTAAGGCCAAGTTCCTCCTGTAATATTATCAATAGAAGCATTGCCGTTGCTTTGGCTATTGGTAGAATTAGCCGAAGAAGTAACCACCTGAATTTGGCTTGGCTGAGAAATATTTACACTCGAAGAAGTGCTGCATCCGTTAGCATCGGTCACCGTAACGGTGCATGAACCCGATGAAAGATTAGCAGCGACAGGTGTAGTAACTCCGTTGCACCACAAATAAGAATATGCAGAAGTTCCGCCTGATGCAGTTACCGTTCCTGTGCCGTTTTGCGCTCCAAAGCAAAGTGCATTGGTAGAAATTGATGAGGCAGAAAGTGCCGATGGCTCTGTGATGATAAAGTTAGAAACCGTAGTGCAGTTGTTGGCATCGGTTACGGTTACCGAATAATTTCCGGCAGATAAATTAGAAACAGAATTTCCGTTTGTGTTATCAAACCAATGCAAAGTATAGTTAGCTGTTCCACCACTCACGCTTGCACTTGCTGAACCGGAATTATTTCCGTTGCACAAAACGTTGGTAGGATTTACCTGTGCGTTTAATGCAGTTGGTGCAGTTATAGTAAATGAATCAACATGCTGACAAGTGCTGCCGTCTGTTACTGTTACAAAATAATTTCCCGCTGTAAGATTTGAAATCGAAGAAGTAGTTCCGCCATTGCTCCATAAATAAACATAAGGCAAAGTGCCATTACTTACCGTTACACTTGCTGTTCCATTTGTGTTTCCAAAGCAATTGATATTAGCTGACGATTTAGTCGTATTGAAAGGCGAAGTGCTTCCGATATTTGCCGAAGAAACTGTAACGCAATTGTGCGCATCAGTTACAGTTAAAGAATAAACCCCTGCTGCAACATTCGATATAGAAGGTGTGGTGCTGCCGCTGCTCCATACATAATTGTAAGAAGAAGTTCCTCCGTTTGCAGTAGCCGATGCACTGCCGTTCAATAAACCGCAACTTGCGTTATTGCTGGTGACAGAAACATTCAATGCAGTTGGTTGAGTTAGGGTTTGTGATGCAGTAGCAGAACATCCTGTGTTGTCGGTAATAGTTATGGTGTATGTTCCCGCAGCTACATTTGCAAGTGCAGGCGTATTTGCTCCATTGCTCCACGAATAAGAATACGGTTGTGCACCGTTTGAAACCACTACCGATGCACTTCCCGTTAAAGCACCAAAACAATTGATGTTGTTCGATGAAGGAGTTACACTCAATGCGCCTGAACTCGTAACAGTTGTAGATGCGGTTGCTGAACAACTATGCGAATCATGCACGGTAATTGTGTAAGTTCCTGCACCCAGATTTGAAATGGAAGAAGCCGTTCCGCCATTGCTCCATACATAAGTATACGAAGGAGTTCCGCTAGTTACGTTTATGGCAGCCGTTCCTGTATTTGAACCGCAACCTGCATTGGTTGAACTTATTGTAGCAGCCATTGCGGGGTTTATAGTTGCCACTACTGCAGTTCTGCTCGATGCACAATCGGCACCTTTAACAATCCAATCATAGCAGAAATAATAACGGGTGTTGTCGTTAGCTGTATTGCTGGTTATGCTCACGTAACCTCCTGCATCGGCATATGGATAAGCAACCCCCGAAGTATTGCGATAAAGGTTGATAGTGCTGGTACTTGGAATTCCTAACTGATAACCTGTGCCGACAACAAGCGGAAAATTAAGTGTTACACGACTTGCGCCTGTAGGCACGTTCACTGTTAAAGTAGAAAGAACCGTTCCGCCTGAATTCTTCAACTGAAAAGTTCTGTTACCCGCACCATTTGCATAGACATAAACCGATTGCAAAGTTCCGGCTTTAAGCACATTAAAAATTAAGTATTGCGAAGAAGTTAAGTATCCGCCACCTGCTGAATTATTTGCTAAGCCAACATGATAAGTAGGACCTGCAACATCATTTTCTACATAGTAAGTTGTGGTAGTTGAAATACTTGGAGTGGTATATGTGCCACCTGTTGCAAGTGGTGTAGTGCTACTTGTTGTAGCAAACCATTTTATAGAATCACTGGCAGAAGAAGTAAGTGTAAGCGTTCCTGCACCACAGCGCGATGCTCCAGTAGCCGTAGGCGCATTAGGTGCGCTTATGGTAATGTAGTTGGTATTTGTTTTTGTGTTAGTGCCATAAGCGTTGGTAACGGTAAGTGCCACTGTATAGGTTCCATTACCTGCGTATGTATGCGTAGGGCTTTGTGTAGTAGAAGTTCCTCCGTCACCAAAAGTCCAAGCCCATGAAGTAGCACCTCCTGTTGAGGCATCAGTAAAATTGATAGTGCTTGTACAGCTTTGTGTTACGTTGGCAGAAAAATTTGCAACAGGTGGCGAGGTCAAAGCCTGACAGCCGAGCGAAGTAGTAAGCGAATAACGTGCACCTCCCGAAACAAACAGCGAACTGCTGCGCGCATATTGCCCGTTAGTGAACATATACATACAGGCATCATCCGTATAATCCATATAGTTCATAAACATATCACCGTTAGGTCCGTTGCTACACGTAACGGTCGGATAATTCGGACAACCATAATGTTCTGAACCCTGATTAGGTGTGTCGTTCACGTTATCTGAACCGGTGCAGGCACTGCCGTCATCTCCCCAAATATGGTAGAGATTTAACCAGTGACCGATTTCGTGCGTTGCACTTCTGCCTAAGTTATATGGAGCCACAGTAACTCCGCCACTTCCAAAACAATCGTAACCCAATACTACTCCGTCAGTAGCAGCAGCGCCTCCAGGAAACTGCGCATACCCCAATAATCCACCACCTAAATTACAACACCATAAGTTTAAGTAAGAAGCGGCAGGCCAGGCATTGTCACCGCCTTGCGCTGTGTATTTTACTTTGTCGTCATCAATAAATGAGGTTGTGCTGGTTGAGGTTCGCACAATTCCTGTTGTGCTGTTTCCATTTGGGTCACGGCTGGCAAGACAAAACTGCAATTGATAATCTGCCACCAAACTTTGCCAAGCCGAAGGAGTGTTTGTCCAGTCGGTATTCAGTTTATGAAAGTCAAGATTGAGGCGGTCAATCTGCGATTGAATTTGTGCGGTGCTTATGTTTTGTGCTGCAGTATTATACACTACATGCACTACCACAGGAATAGTAATGATAGCACGGCTACCCTGCGAATAGCTGGCAGGGTTAGCGACATACTGAGCGGTTTGTTGCTCGATGGCTTGCATACGCGAAGCAAGTGCTGTATCATTTTGCAAAAGCGTATGCAAATGATTCATTGTGCCGCAACGATTCTGCGCATGAATATTCAGAAACAGACAAAGGGAAATGGTTATCGCAAATAACTTATTCATGAATTCTATTTATGCTGCAAATGAAGAATATTTCGACAGGTTACAGAAACTCATCTGCCCATACGAAATCAGATGTAAAAAGGTGATAGCACAAAAGAATAAGAACCAATTTTGGAGGAAGATATTTGATTCAGTTGCTATCGAAAGAATCTAAATTCTTTTCAGCGATTTAGACACCACAGCAACAACAATAATAAGTAGGAGAGCCATCATGAGCATATAGTACCATTTACTACTTACCATTACGGCAAGTTGGTAATTTTTGATACGTCTATCTAACAAGCTGTGCATTGTGTTTTGAAGGTCAATGTTTCCAAATAGCATCATGGCTTCATTCAAATCACCGCGTTTCTCCAATGAAAAACCTTTGAGTAGTTGTGCATCCGTTAAAGATGAGTCCATTCTGAACGCCTCATCTAAATCAAAAATTGCTTCCGAAAATTTTTCGGTTTTATAAAGACACAAGCCGCGATTGAAGTAACCTTCCTTTCTATCGGGAAATTCCTGTATCAATTGATTGTAGCAAATCAGCGCGCTGTCGAAATGTTGTTGGTTGAACTGTCGGTCGCCTTCTGCGGAGAGGGGATGGACTTCCGCTTCCGTTTTCACGAAAGAAAGTAAGCCTATAATTATGAGTAAGTGAATTCTCACATTCTCTAATTCTGGATATTTTAATTGTAGAGTGGAAACTGCTTCATATACTCATTCACTTCTGCCTTCACTTTCAAAATACCAGCTTCGTTTTCAATATCCGTAACAATTCGTTCAATCCAGACAGCTATCTGTTTCATGTCATTCTCTTTCATTCCGCGCGAAGTAGCTGCCGGAGTTCCCAAACGAATTCCGCTCGTAACAAAAGGAGATTTATCATCGAACGGAACCATGTTTTTGTTGCAGGTAATATCGGCTTTCACCAAAGCATTCTCAGCTTGCTTGCCACTTACGTTTTTATTTCGAAGGTCAATCAGCATTAGGTGATTATCCGTTCCGCCCGAAATAATTCCGTATCCCTTTTCAACCATCGCATTAGCAAGTGCATTTGCATTACTCTTCACCTGCTTCTGATAATTTTTAAAATCATCGGTTAGTGCTTCGCCAAAAGCAATTGCTTTTGCTGCTATCACATGCTCTAAAGGACCGCCTTGTGTTCCTGGGAAAACAGCGCCATCTAAAACTGCACTCAACATTTTCAATTCGCCTTTCAAGGTCTTATCACCAAAAGGATTTTCAAAATCGCTACCAATCATGATAACTCCACCGCGCGGACCGCGTAATGTTTTGTGCGTGGTAGTAGTTACTATATGGCAATGCGGAAGCGGATTATCTAATAAGCCCGCGGCAATCAATCCCGCAGGATGCGAAATATCAGCCAACAGAATCGCACCTACTTCATCGGCAATGGCGCGGAAAGTTTTGTAATCCCATTCACGGCTGTAAGCACTGGCTCCGCAAATAATCAGCTTCGGTTTGTCAGCCAAAGCAGTTTCGCGCACCTTATTCATATCAATGCGACCTGTTTCTTTTTCTACTCCGTAAAAGCTCGGCACATATAGTTTGCCCGAAAAATTAACCGGTGAACCATGCGTTAAATGCCCGCCATGCGAAAGATTAAAACCAAGAATTTTATCTCCGGGTTTTATACAGCCCAGCATAACGGCAGCATTTGCCTGCGCACCACTATGTGGCTGCACATTTGCCCACGCGGCACCAAACAATTTCTTCAATCGCTCAATGGCAAGCGTTTCAATTTGGTCAACAAACTCGCAACCGCCATAATATCTTTTACCCGGCAGGCCCTCTGCATATTTATTAGTGAGGCAACTTCCCATAGCATCAATCACTTGTTGAGAAGTGAAATTTTCAGAAGCAATCAGTTCTATTCCTTCGCGTTGGCGGTGTAATTCTTTATCTATTAAATCAAAAACGGCAGTATCGCGTGTCATGCAAAAATGTTTTGTTTCATTCCGAATCCATTTCGGAACGCGCGCTAAAATACTTTTGAGGAGATAGGGAATACATGTTCAAGTGTGGAAATTACTAACAGGGTAAAGTCAGTCGGAAAATTTTGCCGTTTGCGCCCTTGAAATTATAGTGCGACACAGGTTCCAAAAAATAATGGAGCAAACATTTGCTTGTGTGTTGATAAAATATATTTTTGCGTCCCCTTAAATTAAAAGGGAGATAAAAACATATAAACCACATGGGTCAAAAAACAAGTCCTATATCAAATCGCCTCGGTATAGTAAGAGG
>CANJRM010000122.1 GCA_947476645.1 Bacteroidota bacterium | reverse complement strand
TTTCTTCTGAACTTGGAAACATTATTTGTATCAAAAGGAATTACTAAACGCGAGTCTCTGCAATTTTTATCGGGCTCAGGATATAAATCGCCAAACACGCGCAAACCCATTTCTATGTTCGGAAGTTTAGAAATGCTGTCAGCAATTTCTAACAACGAAGAGGTAGCTACATTCCATTTACTACCACCTTTCCATTCGTTCTTCATACTTAGTGAAGCATCGAGAAGGAAGAGAATGCGTGTTCTTTCTTGTGAAAGACTGACCATTGACAATAGTCCACAGACCATTGTAATACAAAACACGCGGAGTGCTTTCGCAATCGTCAATCGTCTATGGTCAATCGTGATCTCTCTCATTTCACCAAATTTAAAACGACCACATCACCTTCAACCACCACAAATTTTTGAGTGCGCGTTGATTCACTTTCATAACTGCTCATAGGTTTGTAAACCAGCCAATAATTTCCTGGTTGAAGTTTTCTGTTTTCCGTTTTGGTTTTCATTTCCCAGCGGTCAACCGGTTGCAGGCGTTGGTTTTTCCATTGATAAATACTTGCCAGTAAATTTTCTTCTGCCATTAAAGAAACCGTGCCGTAATTTTTCAACGTCACTTTTGTTTCGTTCATTCCCAGTACCACCGTATCAGGATTTATTTCCGGATTGGTGAGAATTTCCAACTCATACTTCCCCTGCAGATAATTTTCGGGCGCATTCAAATCCTGAACATCTAAAATTTCGCGCTTCGAATTTTTTTCGCGCACTACAATTTGCGCATCGTTGTTCGCATAATTTGCCTGCAAGCATTCTATGTTCAGTTTTCCGGCAGGAACATCCAGCGCAATAATGTTGTGCTTGCCCGCAGTCAATTCAATATTGTCTTTACGAATGGAGGGAATAGTATGCAACTCCAAATCGTAAACACCCACGGGATCAAGAAAAAGCGTATCGGGATTTCCCTTCTCGTTAAGTGTGTGAACGAAGTTGTAAAGAATTTTTCCGCTGGCGTGGTCGTAAAGTGTAAACGGAATATTGGTGACTGTTGGGTTTCCGTTTTGGTCGAGCAGATTTACTTGTGTGGTGGTGGTGTTGAGTGTTTGTTTAATAATTACACCCACCGTATTGTAAAGCGCTGCTTCGTCTTTTGTGTCGAGCACGGTTCCTATACAACTCAATTGTTTTACAAAATTTTCTCCGCCATTCATGCCCACAATAAACGGACGAAGCGAAACTCTTTTATCCAATAATTTTTGCGAAGCCGAACACGGATTGCCATCACAGTTTTCGTTGCCGTCAGTAATAATCAAAATGGAATTCAGGCTTTTTTCATCAGGCGGAAAATCGTTTGCTGCCTGCGCAAGCGAATACGCAATAGGAGTCATTCCCTGCGGAGAAATTTTTTCGAGCGCTGCTTTTATTTTTTCTGCATTGCCTTTTGCAAACGGAAGAAGCAATTTACTGTCTTTGCAATTTCTTTCTGTTTTTGAAAACTGAAAACCAAAAGCCCGCACAGCAAATTCCACATTCGGATTTTTCTTTTCTACCGAATCAATGATTTTGAAAAGGAGTTCTTTCGCTGTTTCAAATTTTGTTTTCTCTCCCCACTTTTCTTTCATGCTTCCCGAAACATCGAGTACAAATAAAACGCGGTTGATATTCGGTTTGTAGACTTGGGTTTGTTGAGCGGGGAGCAGATTAGAGACGATAGACACAAGACACAAGATAACAGCCCGTTTCCAGTTTATATTTTCGGATTTGAACTTGAATGCAGTCTTCATTTTTTCTAAACGGAATGTAAATGAGTTTATTGGAAGCACGCCAAGTTCATTTACACAACTTATAGTATTATCGTGTGATGACTGTCTACAAAAAAATAGGTGTTGCGTTAGGCGCAGCGGCAATGGTATTTGCCTGCTCTGCTTTTTTGTTGCGCACCACTACCAGCGATAAATTCAAAATTTATTTTGACGAAAAGCTGATTGTCGGCAAGAAAAAATTTCTCGAAGAAAAAGTCACTGACCTCTCTAAACACAATCGCCCGAATGTTATTTTAATTCTTGCCGATGATTTGGGGCAAACCGATATTTCGCTGTATGGAAACAAATTGGTTTCTACTCCAAATATGGATGCCATAGGAAAAGAAGGCGCAACTTTTATGGAAGGATATATTTCTTCTCCTGTTTGTTCGCCATCTCGTGCAGGAATTTTGACAGGTAGATATCAGCAGCGTTTTGGTCACGAGTTTCAGCCCAATCATCGCTACTTAAAAAACATGCTGGAGTATTTCGGCTTTAAAACATTGCCGAGGTTTCGTCCGCTTACTCCACTAAAATCAAAGGAAGTTCCAAGTACAGAAGACAGATTGCGCCAAGGTCTTCCGCCTTCTGAAATTACATTGGCGGAGTTGCTGAAGAAGTATGATTATTCCACTGCCATTATTGGCAAATGGCATTTGGGTGCGGCTGATTTTGCACAACCATGCGCGCGCGGTTTCGACTATCAATACGGTTTTTACGAAGCGTTTACGATGTATGCCGATGAACGCGACACCACCATTGTGAGCAAACGCGTGAAAGAAGATTATATGGATGTTCACGAATGGAAAACTGCTGTGGGGCGAACGGGCAACTGTGCCATTCTTCGCAATTGCAGCGAGTGTGCGCAGGAAGATAAATACCTAACCGATAAATTGACAGATGAGGCAATTTCATTTGTAGATAAAAACGCGCGCAATCCTTTCTTTTTGTATTTGCCTTATAACGCGCCACACGCGCCCTTGCAGGTTCCTAAAAAGTATTACGCACAGTTTGCACACATCAAAGACCCGGTGAAACGCATCTATGCCGCTATGATTAAAAACCTTGATGACCAGGTTGGGCGACTGATGCATCATATTGACAGTTTGGGCATGGCAGAAAATACCATCATCGTTTTTTTGAGCGATAACGGTGGCGCGGTTTACAACGGCACAACCGATAACGCTCCTTACCGCGGAGGCAAGCTCACGAATTTTGAAGGCGGAATTAAAATTCCTTTTATGATGAAGTGGAAGGGGAAAATAAATGCAGGCACTGTTTTTAAAGAGCCCGTTATTTCGCTCGATATTTTTGCAACGGTGGCTTCGGTAATTGGAATTGATTTACCGACTGATAGAAAATTTGATGGGGTGAATTTGATTCCTTATGCCAACGCAGAAAAAAAATCAGCACCGCATGAACAACTTTTTTGGCGAAGCGATTTTAATAAAGCGGTGCGCAAAGGCGATTGGAAATTGATAGTAAATGAATTTGACAACGTCAATCAGTTATACAATCTGAAAACCGATAGCACCGAACAACATAATCTCTACTCGGCAAAACCCGAAGTAGCTAATGAACTTCTCAAAAATTTAGATGATTGGGAAAATGAACTCATCAAACCTCTCTGGCCCCGTGTAGTCAATTACGTTTATAAAGATGACCAAGGGAAATATGTTTTTGCGTTTTGAGATTTAATAATCCCCCAGCGTTTCTTCCAACTGTCCCAAAGCTACGGCAAGTTGCGCATCGTTTGGTGCAACTCCATGCCATTTGTGTCCACCCTGCATAAAGTCAACTCCATAACCCATGAGCGTATGCATGATAATGAAAACAGGTTTGCCTTTCCCCGTGCGCGATTTTGCTTCTTTCAATGCAGCAAGCACTCTTTCAATATTGTTGCCTTCGCGCACTTCCAGCACATCCCAACCAAACGATTCAATTTTCAATTTCAAATCTCCGTGCGCCAACACATCATCGCAACTGCCGTCAATTTGCGCGTTGTTATAATCAATCGTGCAAATCAGATTGTCAACTTTGTTATGCGGAGCAAACATCAGCGCTTCCCAAATTTGTCCTTCCTGAAATTCGCCATCGCCATGCAAAGTATAAACTAGTGAAGAATCTTTGTTCAGTTTTTTAGTAAGAGCAGTTCCAATAGCCATGCTCATTCCCTGACCAAGCGAACCCGATGCTGCGCGAATGCCCGGAAGATGTTCGTGTGTAGTCGGATGTCCTTGTAGTCGCGAATTCAGTTTGCGAAATGTGCCGAGTTCTTTTTTATCGAAGTAACCGGAATGCGCCAGCACACTATACCAAACCGGACAGATGTGACCATTGCTCAAAAAGAAAACATCTTCGCCTTTCGCATCCATTGAAAAATTTTTGTTGTGGTTGAGCACATTAAAATACAATGCCACAAAAAATTCGGTGCAGCCGAGCGAACCACCGGGGTGGCCGGAGTTAACCGCATGAACCATACGAACAATATCTCTGCGAACCTGCGAGGCGATGCGTTTCATTTCTTCGATAGTAGCCATAAAGAAAATTTTAGGTGAAAATAAATGCCGAAAAAGGGTGGAAAGAAAATCTTTCTAACAGTGTGGGGAAACAGAAAACTTAATCGCGCAAACGCTCAGTGCTGGCAAGCAACGCCTCATCCTTACGAATGTAAACGATGGCGAGAATCTGGAAAACAATGGCGGCAATTGAAAGAAGATTCCATGGCAGGAGCACAACATCTCCCTCAAAAACTACAGTTTGATATTCGTAGTAAACAAAGCCCTGTGCGCTGGCGATAAACAAAATAGAAAACCAGCAAAACAGCATTTGAAGGCTGCGCTTTTTGAAAAGAAAAATAGCAAGCAGCGAAAAACCAATAGCCGTGCCGGTGAAAATGGCGTTGAAATAATAACGGTAATACTGCTCCATAAACATCAGCGTATGATACAATATAGCTCCGCGAACTAAAGAAGTGCTCTTTGGTAACTCCAGCGAAACAAGCGGGCACCATAGAAACAAACCAAGGCAAACAATAGCGAGCAAAAGAAAAACAGTTTGAATTCTTTGAATCATAGTACTGAGTTTTGAAAAACTAAATTTGCGCAAACGTAAATTTTTTCAGCAATGAACGCATATATTGTAGATGCAATTCGCACCCCTATCGGAAAATTTAACGGAACGCTGAGTTCCATTCGTCCCGATGATTTAGCCGCTTTAGTAATTGAGAAACTGGTAGAGCGCAATTCTAGCTGGCTCAATGAAAAACAAATTGAAGAAGTAATTCTAGGTGCAGCCAACCAAAGCGGAGAAGACAATCGTAATGTGGCGCGTATGGCCGCCTTGCTCGCGGGCTTGCCGATTGAAGTAAGTGGAGTAACAGTAAACCGTTTGTGCGCTTCGGGCTTACAGGCAATAGCCGATGCAAGCCGCGCAATCAAATTGGGTGATGGAGAAATTTACATAGCAGGCGGAACCGAAAGCATGACGCGTGCGCCTTATGTTTTGTCGAAGGCAACAACTGCTTTTGACAGAGCGCAGCAAATGTTTGATACGACTATTGGCTGGCGTTTTACCAATAAAATTTTCCCAAAAGAAACCACTTACAGCATGGGTGAAACTGCTGAGAACGTAGCGAAGAAATGGAACATCAGCCGCGAAGAACAGGATGCCTTTGCTTATTCATCGCAACTGAAATATCAAAAGGCGCACGAAGCCGGAAAGTTTAATGATGAAATGATTCCGATTGAAATTGATAAAGGAAAAGGAGAGAAAATATTTTTTGAAAAAGATGAACATCCGCGCTTGAGTTCATTAGAAGAGTTAGCAAAGTTGAAACCGGCTTTCACAAAAGATGGAACGGTGACTGCTGCAAATTCATCAGGCATTAACGATGGAGCCGCTGCTACTTTAGTAGTAAGTGAATACGTAGCGAAGCAATTCAATTTGAAACCTCTCGCACGCATTGTGTCAGTTGGCGCAGCTGGTGTTGACCCTGCCTGCATGGGGGTTGGCCCTGTACCCGCAACTTTAAAAGCACTAAAGCGTGCTGATCTAAAAGTTTCTGATTTAGGTTTAGTGGAATTGAATGAAGCCTTCGCATCACAATCTCTCGCCTGCATCCGCGACCTTGGCTTGAATCCTGAAATAGTAAACGTAAATGGCGGAGCCATTGCAATTGGTCATCCGCTTGGATGCAGCGGTGCAAGAATCACCACAACCCTTCTTCACGAAATGAAACGCAGAGATGTGAAGTATGGATTGGCAACCATGTGCATTGGCGTGGGACAAGGTCTGGCGGTTATTTACGAGAAAGTATAATGAGCAAAACGCGCTACTTTCTTCATCTCTCTTATGAAGGCACTAATTATTGCGGATGGCAAGTGCAGAACAACGCACCAAGCGTTCAGCAAACAATTAACGAAGCTCTTCAAAAACTTTTAGGGCATCACATTGCCAGCATGGGCTGCGGCAGAACAGATACCGGAGTTCACGCCAAAGATTTTTACATGCACTTTGATGCCGAGAATAAAATTGGGGACAAAGTCAATTTTCTGTTTCGCCTAAACTGTGTTCTCCCGGAAGCCATCACCATCTTCCGAATAATTGACGTTGCCGAAAAAGCACACACCCGATTTGATGCTACAGAGCGCACTTACGAATACTATGTGCACTTTGACAAATCATCCTTCATCAAAAAATATTCTTTCTATCAGGGCTTTTATAAAATTGATTGGGATAAAGTTTTGCCTGCAACAGAATTCCTAAAGTCAATTGAAGACTTCACTTCACTTTGTTTACCGAGCGAAGATTTTAAAACAAACATCTGTTACATCAAGGAAGCTAAGTGGGATATTCTTCCTTCGCAACATCTCATTCTAAAACCTTTTGAATTTCCTGACACTTCCACTCCACTCGCTTCAGGTTATCAAATGAAAAGCGGAGAAGTATTGCGCTTAACCATTACGTCCAATCGTTTTTTGCGCGGCATGATTCGAAAAATCGTAGGCACTGTTTTAATGGTTGGCAAAGGCAAAATTGAATTAGATGAGTTTAAAGAGGTAGTAACCAACAAAGGAAATTTCCGCATCCACTATCTCGCACCGCCCAATGGATTGTTTCTTTCCAAGATAAAATATCCTTACCTCTGATTTGCCGATTGCGTTCAATCCCCACAGGAAAAAATGCTTTTTTATATTCGCGAACTTTAAAGCAGAGTGATGGCGTATATTAAAGACTTATCGAAGTTCGAAGGACAGGAAGTAGAACTGAAGGGCTGGAACGCTCAAAAGCGCGATAGCAAAACAATTGTGTTCATGGTATTTCGTGACGGCACGGGCTTTTGTCAGGCGGTCATTGATTTGAATAATGTAGGCGAAGAAAGTTTCGAAGCGGCTAAGCGTTTACCACAGGAGAGTTCGCTTTCCATCACAGGAAAAGTGGTGAAGGATGAAAAGCAAATTGGCGGTTACGAAATTCATGTTTCATCGCTGCAAATAATTTCTACCGCAGACGAAAACTTTCCGATTTCACCGAAAGACCATGGCGTAGATTTTTTGATGGACAATCGCCATTTGTGGTTGCGTTCGAGAAGACAATGGGCAATTATGCGCGTGCGCAACGAAATCATTTTTGCTATCCATACTTTTTTCCAGCAACGTGGATTTGTGCAGATGGACGCTCCCATTTTCACCGGCAACGCATGCGAAGGTACCAGCACTTTGTTTGAAACGGATTACTACGGTGAGCCTGCTTATCTTTCGCAATCGGGTCAGTTGTATGGCGAAGCAATGGCAATGGCGCAGGGTTTGATTTACACTTTTGGTCCAACTTTCCGTGCGGAAAAATCTAAAACACGCAGACACCTTTCTGAATTCTGGATGATAGAACCCGAAATGGCTTTCTATGATTTAAAAATGGATATGGATGTCATTGAAGGGTTCATTCAATATGTGGTAAGCGCGGTTCTCGAAAACAAAATAGAAGAATTGAAAGCCTTAGATCGCGATATTAGTTTTCTCGAAAAAGTTCGCGAGCCCTTTATCAGAATGAAATATGAGGATGCAGTGAGTGTGATTAAGGGGGAGAAAGATGTGAATGGAAAAACTTCGTTGCAAATGTTGGCGGAAGAAGAAGCTGAATTGCAAAGCGCAAAAGCGAAGCTACAAACTGAAATAACAGAACGCGAAGCAAAGATTGCCAGTGGTGAATTGAAAAGAGGTGAAATCAATTTCAATCAATCGAAAATTGACAAGTTGAAAAACGAAATCAAAGACGCGGATGAAAAATTGATGAACATTCCGGTATGGCAGAACAGTGCAAAGAACTTTAAACGCGGGGATGATTTTGGAGGAAGCGATGAAACCGTTCTCACAAAAATGTTTGGTCAGCCCGTAATGGTTTACAATTGGCCGCAGGAAGTGAAAGCTTTCTACATGAAAGAAGATGAAACCGATAAAGGCTACGCGAAAGGCGTAGACTTGCTCGCACCGGAAGGCTACGGAGAAGTTGTAGGTGGTGGTGAGCGCGAAACAGATATCGAGCGATTGAAAAGAAAGATTGTTGAACACGATTTGCCTATGAGCGCGTTCGAGTGGTATCTCGATTTGCGCAAATTCGGCAACGTGCCTCACTCCGGTTTCGGTCTTGGCTTGGAAAGATTAGTCGCGTGGATTTGTGGCTTGCAACACATTCGCGAAACCATTCCGTTCCCGAGAAGTTACGGAAGATTGCTGCCGTAGTAAAGCTAACTTTACCCAATATTATTTTCACTTACATAATCTCTACTCTTGAAATTTTCCGACTTTAATTTTGAACCTGAATTGATGGAAGGGCTTAGCTCGATGAATTTCGAAAAGCCGAC
>CANJRM010000121.1 GCA_947476645.1 Bacteroidota bacterium | reverse complement strand
GATTGGTAAGGGTCCGTGGCAATAGCTACTTTTTTAAAACCTAAACTGTTTGCCATCTCCAAACCGTAAGTAATATTCTCGGTGCTATGCAACGCGCGTTCTTCTGAGAAAGTATGATTGGAAGGAATGCCTAGTGATTCGGCAATTATTTTCATGTATCTTCCTTCAATAAACGGTGTGTGAACCGCAGAGCCTGAAAAAATAATGTTTTTAGCTACGCCTTTTTCGTAAAGCAATTTTGCCCAACGTATTCGCACGCTCATCATAAATTCAGGATTGGCAGTATCGTAAGGAATGCCGGGAATAATGATGGCATCATACGGAGCGTGTTGAATATTTGAATTGTAAATACGCAACGTGTTGCGTTTTATATGGCACGAACTGATGTAGAGAACAACTCCAACTATCGCAGAAAAAATAAGGATGAATTTGCCGAATGATTTCATTGACTCAAAGATTCAAATTTTTCAACTCAGATAAAACTGTCTGTAACATTTCTTCTGTAAAATCAAGATGCGTAACCATGCGCACAAGAGTAGTAGAGAAGGGTTGCACTTTAATATTTTTTGCAGCAAATGCTTCAGCAGTTTTTGTTGAATCGGCAACTTCAAAAATTACAATGTTGGTTTCTACTGGCAACACTCTTTTTACCCATTTGCAGTTTTGTAAAGCATCTGCAATTTTAATGGCGCGTTCGTGGTCTTCGTGCAAACGAGCAACGTTATTTTCAAGCGCATAAATGCAAGCGGCCGCTAATATTCCGCTTTGGCGCATGCCGCCACCCATCACTTTTCTGATTTTGCGCGAACGTTTTATAAAATCTTTTTTGCCAACTAAAACGCTCCCCACAGGTGCTCCCAATCCTTTGCTGATACAAATAGAAATGCTGTCGAAAATTCCTGAAAGGTCGTTTGGCTTTTTGTTCAACACAGTAAGCGCATTGAAAATGCGCGCACCATCTAAATGAATAATCAAATTTTTTGCACGGCAGAAATCAGAAATGCTTTTCATTTCGTCAATTGTATAAACACTTCCTCCGCCTTTGTTCACCGTGTTTTCAATGCAAACCATTCTTGAATTTGGCAGCCAATCGAAATCGGGCAGCACTAATTCTTCTACTTGTTTTGCATTCATCTTTCCGTTTACGCTTTCAGTCAAACGAATAGAAACTCCCGAGTGAAAAGCCCATCCGCCTGTTTCGTAATTATAAATGTGCGAAAGCTTGTCGCAAATAATTTCATCGAGCGGTTGTGTGTGTGCTTTGATAGCAATTTGATTGGTCATGGTGCCTGACGGACAAAATAACCCCGCTTCGGCACCAAACATTTGCGCCACCATCTCTTCTAATTTTTTTACCGTTGGGTCTTCGCCAAAAACATCATCACCAAGTTCTGCATTGAACATGGCTTCTTTCATTTTTGCCGATGGCTTGGTAACGGTATCGCTTCGTAAATCAATCATGATAAAATTATTGTGACACGAATTACACGAATTGCACGAAGAAAGAAAATGCCAATCCTGTAATTCGTGTCTTGTTATTTAATGGTGAATTAATTGCTCGACAAATCTCACGAGCAATTGCGGAGTAAATAAAATGGGAAAAAAGAAACCGAAGATAGAGCCAGTGAAGTGAGCGATGTGTCCGATATTATCTGTTCCTCGCTTTGCCATATAGCCACAATACAAAAGATAAAGCCCGCCAAAAATAAAAGCAGGAATAGCAATAGGGATAAAGAAAATCTGAATGCCTCCAAACGGATTCAACAGAATATAAGAAAACACTACAGCCGAAACACCACCGCTGGCTCCAAGACTTCTGTAGCTTTCGTCATCTCGTTTTTTAAAGAGGTTATAAATATCGGCAGTAGCTACTGCGCCAAAATACATGAGCACAAAAAGCGTATGCCCCTTGCCCATAAAAACATCGTTGAACGATTCTTCAATGAACGAACCGAAACTATATAGCGCAAACATGTTGAAGAAAAGATGACCCATATCGGCATGAATAAAACTGCACGAAAGCAGACGATGCCATTCGTTGTATCGCCAAATGCGATAAGGCTGAAAAATTAAATTGTCAAGTACCTGCCTGTTACTAAAAGCCAAAAACGATGTAATACAGGTGAGTGCGATGATGAAGATGGTGATGTTCATGCTTAGATTTAGGAGCAAATTTAGGAGGATGAATGAGAATTGCTTCTTGCGCTATAATTAAATTGAAATTATCCCTACAGTTTCGATATTCGCCTTGTTATTATTTTGAAACTGTTTATTGAAAGTATTATGACCAAAAAATTTATTGACGAGTTACGTTGGCGAAATATGCTGCATGATATCATGCCTGGCACTGAAGATTTACTGAATAAAGAAATCGTGACTGGTTATATTGGCTTTGATCCAACAGCAGATTCCTTGGGCATTGGAAATATGGTGCAGGTAATGACCTTGGTGCATTTTCAACGTTGCGGTCACAAACCTATTGCATTGATTGGTGGTGCTACAGGTAGAGTAGGAGACCCATCGGGTAAAACAGTTGAACGTTCGTTTCTTTCGGTAGAAGAAATTCAGTACAACCTTGATTGTCAAAAGAAACAACTCGAAAAATTTCTTGATTTCAATTCTGGAAACAACTCGGCAGAAATAGTCAACAACTACGATTGGTTTAAAGATTTTTCTTTCCTCGATTTCATTCGCGATGTGGGCAAGCATATTTCTATCAACTATATGCTGGCTAAAGATTCGGTTCAAAACCGGTTGGAAACCGGAATGAGTTTTACTGAATTTACTTACCAACTTATTCAGGGGTACGATTTTTACTGGCTCTGGAAAAACAAAAATGTGAAACTGCAATTGGGCGGCAGCGACCAATGGGGAAATATTGTTACCGGCACTGAATTGATTCGCAGAAAAGATGCCGGGGAAGCTTTTGCAGTTACTACACAGCTCATAAAAAAAGCTGATGGAAGTAAGTTCGGAAAAAGTGAAGGAGGTAACATTTGGCTAGATGCTAAGAAGACTTCGGTATATAAGTTCTACCAGTTCATGCTTAACGTAAGCGATGGTGATGCACCTAATCTGTTTCGTATTTTTTCGTTGAAAGACAAAGAAGAAATTGAAGCACTTGAAAAGCAACATAACGAAGCACCACACCTACGCTTGGTACAAAAAGCATTGGCGGAAGAAGTAACCGCTCGTGTGCATTCACCTGAGGCATTAACGCGCGCGCAGGAAACTACAGCTATTCTTTTCGGTTCTTCATTTGAAGACTTTAAGAAATTGAGCGCAGAAGAAATTGAAGATGCGTTTGATGTCGACATAACTTTCAAGGTGAGCAAAACTTTTTTTGACGAAGGTATTGATGCAGTTAGTTTAGTAGGAGAGAAGGCAGCTATTTTTCCATCGAAGGGAGAAGCAAAGAAAACTATTCAGGGAAATGGAGTGAGTGTCAATAAAGAAAAGTTGAGTCTTGAAAAGAAATTCTCTTCTGCTGATTTACTTCATGGAAAATATCTTCTTGTTCAAAAAGGTAAGAAGAACTATTACTTAATTATTGCTGAGTAATGAAACGCTTGGCAATTCATGCTCTCTTATTTTTTACGTTGCTTGTTTTTGCGCAGTCTTGTAAGAAAACACCATTGCCATGTTTTGTTACCAATCCAATTGAGGACAGCATACGCGTAAATACTCCTGTAACTTTTTCTGCTCTTTGCACCCGCGATGGGAAATCATACTACTGGGAGTTTTACGAAGGAGGTGACTCAATTGAGTTTGGGGATGTAGTCACCAAAACTTTCTATGATACAGGTAGTGTGAAAGTGTATCTGTTTGTTACCAATGGAAATAAAAGTTCATCGGTTACGAGAAGAATTCATGTGAATCCTTAGAGGTTGTTTTTGAGAAAGGCGACTATTTTTTCTGTTCCTCCTAATCTCTCTTCCACATACTTTTTACCTTCATGATTAGTTTTTGCAGAGGTGGTTTGAAGTACTGTTTTCAAATCTGAGAATGAAGAAATGCTTAACGCCTCACCAAGTGTAAGTAACTCTTTCGCCTCTTCGCTCTTGTTGTAGTTGGGTCCGAAGATTACCGGGATATAATAAACCACAGCTTCCAACACATTGTGAATGCCGGCATTGAATGCCCCGCCTATGTATGCAATTTCACCATAAGCGTATAACGAGCTCAAACTTCCTATGCTGTCTACAAAAATGATTTGTGCAGATGAAGCATTCTCGGTATTTAATTCTGAAAGTAAAACAGATTGAGTTTTCATCTTCCTTTGCAAGGCAGCAATTCTTTTCAAATCAATATCGTGTGGAACGATGATGAACTTGTAGTCGCTCAAAACATTTTCATTGATGCATTGAGCCAGAAAGTCCTCATCCCGTGGCCATGTGCTGCCTGCAATTAAAATCTTTGAACTGCCTTTAAATTTTTCAACCAAAGGGAAAGGTTTTCTGTTTTGTGCCACTTGATATACTCTATCGAAACGAGTATCAAAACAAACTTCTGATGCTATTGAAATAGTTTGTAGTAACTGTTTCGATTGCTCATTCTGAACAAATACTTTTGAGAACTTAGTAAGCATGTTGCGGAAGAAACTTCCATACCACTTAAAAAACACTTGCTCACTTCTGAATACCGATGAGAAGAGAATGGTAGGAATATCTCTCTGCTTCAATTCATTTAGATAATGAAACCAGAATTCATATTTCACAAACAAAGCCACATCTGGTTTTACTAAATCAAGAAATGCTTTTGCATTTGCTTTAGTATCGTGTGGCAGATACATTACCACATCTGCATGCTCATAATTCTTTCGAATCTCATAGCCGGAAGGAGAGAAGAAGGTGAGTATAAGTTGTGGTTTCGGTTCTTGTGATTTTAGTTTTTCAATAAGCGGTCGTGCTTGTTCGAATTCACCAAGGGATGCACAGTGAATCCAGATTCGCTTTTCTTTTGCTGATTGAAGGTTCTGTAATTTCTCTTGCCAATCCTTTCTTCCTTCAATCCAAAGTTTTGCTTTTGAGTTAAATGGAGATGCCAGCGTTATTCCAACACGGTAAAAGAAAAGGAAGAGGTCGTAGAGAAGAACTTGCATCTACAACAAATGTAAATTAGAAACGCAAAGGGTAAAGCATATAAAAACAAAAGGTCGGCAAATGCCGACCTTTTGTAAACGTATTTTCAAAAATAAATTATCCCGGTTTATTGGTGTTCTGTATTGTAATCTTAAAAATGTAGGTAATCTCATCGTCATGATGTTTGCCCTGACAGTTGCTACCACCACGGTGAGGAGGTGGAGTTGAACTGCCTTGTTGATGATGTTCAACATTCTTCACTTGAACTTCATCAGTGCCTTCGTAGTTCTCAGCAGGGGTATATGTAAAAGTAGTGGTGTTAGAAGCACCAACAGCAACCGTGCTGGTTAAGTAATGGCTTGCCTGTTTAACTATATCCATTTGGTCATCGGCATCGCCAGCAGCTGGAATGTTATAAGTGTAAGTTTGATTAGGAGTAAGTGTAACATTGATAGTTTTAGAAACTTCGCTGTTTCCCTTGTTACAAGAAGTAGTAACGAATAAAGCAAAAGCAACAAACAGAAATAAACTGAGATAATTTTTCATGTGTTTTATTTTTTTAGTGATGAATCTTTCGTGCGACTGGAAATAATGTAAAAGGTTTAATTGGCTTGGTTAATTATTTTAATGATATCAGTAATAAGAGAATCCCAGCGAGTCATACAATTGTCCATTACGATAATATTTGGTTCGGGTTTTTATTTTTTCTTCTTTGTCGAAAGAATATTTGTAAGTGAAATACTCAATGGTGTCACCACCGGCATTAATACCCACTAATGTCTTCATCAAATTTCTGCCGACTTTTCCTCCGCAGCTGCAGGCAAATACATCAGCACTTACTGAGTCCCATTGTTGAGAATAGTAATCGAGGTAGTAGTGGTATTGATTTTTCCCTGCTTTTCTCTTTCTGCCCACCAAAGGCACATAATTTTGTGAGGTTAGATTGCCCGAAAAATCATAACTGAAATTACGGATGGATTCTTCACTTAGCGCACTATCTACTAAACCATAAGTCTTCATAATCAAAGTGTCGTAATGCACCGCTCTTGCGGGATCAATGTTTTCTACAAAAACATAATTGCCCGAATACGTGTAAGTATATTTTTTACCATAAGGCAAATAGACGGTTGAGAGACGACCATAACTGTCGTACAAGTAATCTTCGTGAGTTCCACTCAAGAAACGGTCAATGCGTTTTAACTTTCCTTTGATTACAGCAGAATTATTTTGCTGAATAAAAGCAGTTATCGAAAAAGCAATCAAAAGAAGGAATCCTGTTTTGATGCTGTTTTTCATTTCTTATCGTATCAAAGTAACCGTTCCGTTTTGCGAAGCGGTTTTATCGTTGAGGTAAGTAATCTTAGCGGTGTAAGTAAATACTTGCGGTAATTGTAGTTCGCCTTTGTAGCGTCCATCCCAACCGGCCAATTGGTTATTGGTTTTGTAAACCAGTTCGCCCCAGCGATTGAAAATGCGCAGGTCAACCAGTTTAATGTCTTCACCATAAACCAAGAACAAATCGTTGTTGCCATCGCCATTCGGGCTGAATGAATTTGGAACGAAAACAGGTTTGTGCGGCTCTATCGTTACATGAACAGTAGCCGTTGCAAAACAAGTTGCAGTGCCGTTTACCATACTTACTGTTACTACATAGTCACCACGGTAGAATGTGTTCACCGTAGGATTTGCGCAATCAATGCAACTCAAACCTTCGGCTGGCGTCCAACTGAAACCTGGGTTAGTTGCGTTTTGATACGTAACCAAAATTGGTTTGCTTTCGCCAAGCGGCAACACCACCGTATCAGGATTTATTTCAGCAATAATAGGTAGAGGTTCAAGAACTGTAACTGTTGTATCGCTTTCGCAGCCGTTGAAACTTACCGCATGAATAGTGTGATCTCCGGCAGCAAGCGCATAAAAATCTCCTGAGTATTGACTTACTCCTCCATCAATTGAATATTGATAAGGACCGTTTTGAAGCGAGAGCGAAAGAATATGTGCAGCCCCATCGTTGTAGTCAGTTCCGTAGCACGAAGTAGAATCTGTATTTGCTATAAACACATCGGGTGTTGCGTTCGGAACTGTTACAGTATCTGTTTTTGTGCAACCGTAATTGTCGGCAATAATTACAATGTAATTGCCAATAGCAAGACCCGGTATTGAGCCGTTTTGCGCAAACACAAAATTAGAACCATCCTGTGTGGCCGAATAGCTATATGGTGATGTTCCTCCCTGTGCATCTACATGAATTACTCCATTCGCATCGCCCTGACATTTCACCGCATCGGCTGATGTTGTATAAGTTATATCAGCAGGCTCATTTACTACTCCTGCAGTTGTAGCTGAGCAACTATTGGCATCGGTAATCGTGCATGAATAAACTCCCATGGTTAATCCGAAAGTGCTGTTGGTTACAGCAAAGTTTGTCCAGATATACGTGTAAGGTTGTGTTCCTCCTGTTGGGTTTGTTGTAGCGCTTCCGGTAGGAGAACCAAAGCAAATGGCATTGGTAGTTGTGGTAGTCGTTGCTAAAAGTTGTGGCTCAGTAACATCATACGTTTGTATAACGGTGCATGAACTTGCATCGGTAACGGTGAGGTTGTATTGCCCTGCTACAAGTATTGTTGCAGTAGGAGTAGTTTGTCCATCACTCCACAAATAAGTTATGCTGCCTGCACCACCATTTGCGGTAACCGCAATGCTTCCGTTGTTTCCGCCAAAGCAAAGCACATGGGTAATTACAGGTGCAGTAAACACAATTTGATTTGCCGCTATAATAGTTACCGAATCAACTGCACGGCATCCGAAGTTTTCAAGCACAGTAACATAGTAAGTTCCTCCGCTTAAACCCGTAACAGCGGCAGTAGGATTGCTATTGCTCCAAAAATAATTGTAAGGAGCCACACCCGCAGTTACGTTTACATTTCCTGTGCCGTCATTTAATCCAAAACAAGTTTCATTGGTAGAACTCGTATTGATAGCAATAGTGCTGATAGCCACATGCACGGTATCGCGCGCGGTGCAAACACCGCTTGAAACCAGAATTTCATAATCAGTTGGAGTAGCAGGTGAAGCAGTAGTGGTCAAGGTATTCGTGCTGCTTAATCCAGCAGCAGGAGTCCATTGATACACAAAAGGATTTCCGTTTACGGGAGTTCCTGTAACCACAGCATTCAACTGCACATTTGGATTGAGACACTCGATAGTATCTGTTCCTGCGTTTACGGTGAATGGAGTTAGAATTCCATTTACAACCATACTTGCTGAAGCGGTGCATCCGAAACCGTCAGTCACTGTTACATCGTAGTTTCCACCTTGCAAACCTGTGAGCGATGAAGTGGTATCAGGAGTAGTCCAAACGTAATGGTAAGGTGCATTGCCAACGGTAATGTTTGTTGTGGCTGTTCCATCGCTGTAACCATAACATGTTTCATCGGTAGATGAACTTGTAATTTGCAAATTACCAATAGCAATATGAATGGTATCGCGCGCGGTGCAAACACCACTCGAAACAAGAATTACATAATCGGTAGGAGTTGCAGGTGAAGCCGTAGTAGTTAAGGTATTCGTACTGGTTAATCCGGCAGTTGGTGTCCATGAATAAACAAACGGGTTTCCGTTTACAGGATTACCTATAACCGCTGCATTGATTTGCACTGATGGGTTTACACAATCAATTACATCGTTGCCTGCGTTTACTATAAACACTGGGGCACTGGCTACATTCAATGATGCAGAAGTTGAACATCCTGAATTATC
>CANJRM010000120.1 GCA_947476645.1 Bacteroidota bacterium | reverse complement strand
GAAAGAATTAAGGGCTTACAGGGTTTGGCAGTTCAGGAAGCCATTGTCAAAATCTGCGGTTCAAAGTCAGCATTCAACATTCCGCCTTCAGCATTATTGATAACGCATACGGGCATGAGCGGCCCCGCTATTCTTCGCCTTAGTGCATGGGGTGCAAGAGAATTGGCTTCGGTTAATCATCAATTTGAAATTGAAGTAAACTGGGTGAACAAAGATTTCAATGCCGTTAAAGAAACCCTCAAACTCTTTCGCCAAAACCATCCAAAGAAAGGAGTTGCTACCAATCCTCTCTTCGGTATTCCAAAAAGACTATGGGAAAAAATTGCAACCCGCAACTCTCAAACCGTAACCATGAACTTTGCCGATTTATCTAATCAACATATCGAATCTATAGCCCGCGAACTGACCTTAGCCCGCTTTAAAGTGAGTGGAAAAAGCACTTTTAAGGACGAATTTGTAACTGCCGGAGGGGTAGATTTGGCTGAAATTGACTTTCGAACCATGCAAAGCAAACTGGTTCCCAATCTTTATTTTGCGGGTGAAGTTCTTGACATTGATGCCATTACGGGTGGTTTCAACTTTCAGGCCGCCTGGACCACTGCATTCATAGCATCACAGACTATTTGACACCCGTGGAAAAGTGAAAACGCCCACCCTCCTTTCGGGGTAGCTTTACGCCCGAATCAAAACCGTTTTTATCAAAAAATTTCTACAAGCTGTAATTCTATCGGCCGCCATTTTAAGCAGCGGCACTGCCCATGCGCAGTTTAGAGACAGCGTTTATTCATACATAGTAGCCTGCGGCATTCAGCACCCGGCTGTGGTTATGCAGCAGGTAATGCTCGAAACCGGGCGGCTGGCTACCCCTTATTTAATGAAGCGCAATAACCTTTTTGCCTTTCGCGTTACCGAAGAATACATGCAGTTTGAAGACTGGAAACAATCGGTAGAGTATTACAAACGCTGGCAAGACCGCCACTACAAAAACACCAAAGAAGACTACTATTCTTTTCTCGTAAGAATTAAGTACTCCGGCTCGCCAAATTATGTGAGCGTGCTGAAGCATGTGAGTATTAAGAAGGATTAATTCACTTTCAAACGGTAGAAACTCATTTGTTATGGGTAGAATTCCATTTTGCATCGGTAGTAAATCATTTTGAGCTGGTAGAATCAAATTTATAACCGTCCGAAACTTATTTTAATGTGGTAGAATTTCATTTTCGGTTGGTAGAATAAAATTTTGCATCGGTAGAAACTTATTTTAACTCAGTAGAATGAAGTTTTTGATACTCCGCAACTCATTTTTAAGCGGTAGAAAATCATTTTGTGTACTTCGCACTATACACAAACAAATAAAACCTCCATTTTTCTTATCTTTAACCAGCACCAAAACACATTTTATAAAAACCGCCCTTCGCCATTTACTTATTGCCTGCCTGCTGCTTGGCAGTTTATATTCCAAAGCCGGAATGAAGGACAGTGTGTATGCTTACATACTCGCCAGCGATATCAAGCATCCCGAAATTGTGCTCAAGCAAGCCATTTTAGAAACGGGCTGGTTCACCTCTAAACTATTGATGAAACGCAACAACCTGTTTGCTTTTCGAGCCACCAAAAAATATATGCGGTTCGATACCTGGCAGCAAAGCATTGAATACTATAAAAAATGGCAGCTCGATAATTACACCAATCCCAAAGAAAACTACTACAGCTTTTTGCGCAGAAAGCGCTATGCCCGCCATCCTGATTATATTAAAACACTCAAGGGAATAAGGTTGACGAGAAGTGAGGGTTCGCCTCAACCTGAAACAAAAAAGCCACCTCATAAATGAGATGGCTTTTTTCTTAGCTAACCAATATTTTACTTTGCCGAAGCTGTAGCTCCCGGCTTCTTGAACTTGTTGAAATCAAACGTCCAACCCGCATAGTAAAGTGCCCCTATTTTTGGTGAGCCTACTGCCTCAATGTGGCGGTTGTTATAAACGTTCGAAGCACCTATACGAATAGTAGAATACGCTTTATCAATATCGTAGAAAATCTGCAAATCAAGCGTGTGGAAACTTGGCACATGACCATCGGCAAAAGGACTTTGCCAGTCGTAACCTGTAACCCATTTAAAGTTTCCGCTAAAGCCTAAACCACCTACAACTTTGTTGGCATTGATACCAATGTTGAATTTATGTTTTGGTGTATTGAAACCCGAAAGCACGGTAGCTCCGTTGTTTTTCAAATTTCTTTCGTCTAAGTCGGTGTAGGTATAATTGATATAAGGGGTAATTCCTTTTCCTACATAATAAGCAATGCTGATTGCAGCACCCCATGAAGGAACCTTGGTAGTAGCATTCACCCACATTTGATAAACCTTATAATACGGATGACCCGGGCTCGACTCTTTTGAATTAGTTGAATCGCTCAACGCAATTTGATCAACCGCTGTTTGATATTCTGTTGAATTTTTATCAGCAGTGGCATCACCTGTAGAAGGTCTAACCACGCGCTGGAATCCAATGAAGTTGCTATAGCGGCTCCAATAGGCAGAAATATCTATATAAACACGCTTCTTAATTTCGGTTCTGTAGCCAAACTCTACCGAAAACACCTGTTCAGGTTTAAGTGGGGCAAGCGTGGTAGGTCTCAGAATATCTAAATTCTTTTTCTCATCATAGGTTCCTGGTGTTCGATAATACTGAAGAGTTGATTCACGAGTAAACAGGTTGGTGTAACCTGTTGAATTACCTACAAGGAACAAACGACCAATGTCGAGATACAAATACTGGTCTTGCAAAGTAGGCGTTCTGAAAGCCGAAGTAACCGAAGCACGGAAAGTGTGGTCGCTGTTCTTTGCCTTAACGGTATAAACCAATGAACCACGTGGAGAAACCTGTGCTTTAAAGTTAGAGTTCTTATCTACACGTATAGAGCCCATAATTTTAAAGTTGTCGTTCAACAATCTTTTGGTTGCCTGTAAATAAGCGCCTACTTCATGCACTCGCAATACCTTGCCCGCTGTATCTTCAAAAATGGTTCCGTGCGAGTTAGGCATATAAATACGGTATGAAGCACCTGTGATAATGTCTAACCACTTCACAAAATCCCAATCGTATTGACCTTCTACATGCCACATCATTGACTTGTCATAGAACTTAGTTCCTTCCAATGAATTGGTTTCGGCTATATAGCGGTTAAACGAATCTTTAAAAAGTTGCGAACCCACTGCATACCACATCTTTTCAGATTCGGTACGGGCAACCTGACGGGCATAAGCAATACGCGGGTCATTAGGTTTGTTTTCGAAACAATCTGTGCAATTAGCAAAACCGCCAACAATAGAATCTAAGGTAGTGAAGTAAGTGCTCGAATATTTAGCCGCCACAGAATCGCGCAAAGCAGAGCGCGAAATATAAGCACCTGTTAAGCCAATGTTGTACGACTTGCCGGCATCTTCAATAGCGCCATAAGCACGCACAAAAAAGTTCTTGCCTCTGATTTCAATTTTAGGTTGGTGGAAAGTGAACTCCTTAATTTGGTAACGGGCAGTTGCCTGATACACGGCAGTTCCATAACCAAATTTGTAAGAGCCAATCAACTCAATATCATTCTTAAAACGGTAATGTAACTCTGCCGAAATCTTAGCGTTTTTTGAGTTGTAATCAGCCAGGTTTTTTTCCATATACCCCGGTGCATGAAAGTGAACAAATCCAACCTGACTAGTACTGGTATCCAAATCGTTTGCAGTCGGATTAAAATCCAAAAACCCGTTCAGCTTTACATACTTTTCGTGCTGCTCTGTAGTAATGGGGCAGGTAGGGCAATAAGGCTCGTAAACTTTTTTGCGCAATGCACCAATCACGTTCACATCGGCATTGATATTTCCGTAGCGGTTGAAAGAATCATCATCGGCAATCCAGTCTTTGGTTTGTGTGTATTCTCCTGTAAGCTTAATGGCAAAACGCTGGCTCTTTCCAAATGCCTGCGCGTAACGAAACTGTGCATCTACATAAGGTGCTGGTTGTAAAGTTCCTCCGCCTTTTATTTGTGCTGAGAAACCTTGAAAGTCGTAAGGGTTTTTACTGCGCATAGAAATTACTCCCTGCATGGCGTTAGCTCCGTATAGTGAAGAAGCCGCACCCGAAATAATTTCCACGCTTTCCAAATCAAGGTCGTTTGCACCCACCATGTTTCCGATAGGGAAATTTAAACCCGGTGCTTCGTTGTCAATACCATCAATAAACTGTTTAGTTCGTAGTGAACGTGTGTCACCAAAACCGCGCAGGTTAATTACTTTAAATCCCGAAGAAGTAGTAATGATGTCAATACCTTTATAGTTTCCAATGCTCTGATAAAAATCGCCAGATGCCGCGCTCTTAATTTCGCGCGAAGTCATCTTTTCAATTTGCAAAGGCGCTTGTTTAATTGACTCTGCCACCCGCGAAGAAGTAACCACCACCTCACCGCTTACTGTTTCAGCAGCTTCTAACGAAACACTGAAATTAGTATTGGCACCAATGGCAACATCTTTTGAATTATAGCCCACGAAGGAAATCGTAAGTGTTTTGGCATCTACTGGAACTTCGAGTGTGAACTTTCCATCAATGTCAGCTACTGCGCCAATTTTAGTTCCTTTCACCACCACGTTAGCGCCTGTCATAGGCTCTTTGGTTTTGGTGTCAATAATTTTTCCGCTGATTGATTTTGTTTGAGCGAACAGAGAAACTGTTGTAAACAGAATGGAAACAAAGAGTAAAATTTTCTTCATGGTTTTGCAGGGTTTCTGTTAAGGGGGTTTTGTACCGAGTCGAATATAAGAAAATAATGAAACGGCAAAATCTAAATACAAGGCAAGCACTTCATTTTTTTCTTTCTTAGCGCCATGGCAATTAAAATTTTAATCACTGGCGGAACCTTCGACAAGGAGTACGATGAGTTGAACGGAAAACTTTTTTTCAAAGACACTCACCTGCCCGAAATTCTGGAACTGGGGCGCAGCAATTTGAAAGTGCAGGTAAGAACCCTGATGATGATTGATAGTTTAGAAATGAAAGATGCCGACCGCGAATTGATGGTGAGCCATTGCAAACAATGTGATGAAGAAAAAATAGTGATTACACACGGCACTGATACCATGGAGCACACGGCTAAAGTTTTAGGTGAAGCCAATTTGAATAAAACCATTGTGCTTACAGGTGCTATGATTCCTTACAAGTTCGGGAGCTCTGACGGCTTATTTAATTTAGGAAGTGCGCTGGCTTTTGTTCAAACTTTACCGCATGGCGTTTATGTAGCCATGAACGGAAAATATTTCAACTGGAACAACGTGCGCAAAAACAAAGCATCGGGAATTTTTGAAGAACTGTAACAAACAATCTTCGTCCAAGTCTGAATTTCGCTTTGCTAAAAAAATTTAACGCACTAACCTATACTTGCTATCGGGCGTAAGTTCATGCTATATTCGCGAGCCCAATGAAAAGGTCAGCAACATATTTGTATTCAATTTTCGAACTTTCGCATTTTCGCATTTTCGCATTGGCATTGCTATTGTCAATGGTTGGTTGTCAATGGTCTTTTTCGCAGGCAAAGTTTTATGCTTCAGCTCCAAAATCAGTTCCCCAAAACTCAAACTTCCAGCTGAGTTATACTTTAGAAAACGCAAACGGAAGCAGTTTGAAGCCGACAGCCGTAAACGATTTTCAAGTGCTTGGCGGACCGAATACTTCCACCAGCATGCAATGGGTAAATGGCAACGTAACACAGAGCGTTACTTATAATTATATTCTTCGTCCAAAAAATCAAGGTACATTTAAAATAGGCAAAGCAAGTATTGTGGTAAGCGGTGTTACCATGGAAAGCAACGAAGTTTCCGTTGAAGTAACCGCACCCGTAGCAGCACAACAACAGCAACAACAAAGAAGGCAACGAAATCCTTTCGACCCGTTTGACGACCCGTTCTTTAATCAAGGACAAGAAGAAGATGAAGAGCCACAAACCAACAATGCCGATTTAGAGAAACAATTGAAGGACGAAGTGTTCATGAAGTTGTCGGTAGATAAG
This sequence comes from Bacteroidota bacterium, assembly GCA_947476645.1. Lineage (GTDB taxonomy): Bacteria > Bacteroidota > Bacteroidia > Chitinophagales > LD1 > Bog-950. The sequence goes on along the minus strand of CANJRM010000120.1, from coordinate 2,811 downwards.
AACTCTGCTTACAAAGGTGAAATGCTCACCGCTACTTACAAGCTTTATTTCCGTCAAAATCTTTCGGGCTTTAACGTAACTAAAGCACCTGCATTTGATGGCTACTGGAGTCAGGAAGTGGAGCTTGACCCTAAACGCAGACCAACTTTGGAAACAGTGAACGGCAAGCAATACAACACCATCGAAATTCTGAAATACAATTTGTATCCTCAGCGTGCCGGTGCTTTGCCTGTGGCTTCGTGCGAACTTTCAACAGTGGCACAAGTGCAGGTGCGTTCCAATTCAAGAAATTTCTTTGGCAGCTTCTTTGGACAAGTGCAGCAAGTGCCTATGACTTTGAAAACTTCTTCGGCTGTGGTGAACGTGAAAGAACTTCCGGAAAACGGAAAGCCCGCAGATTTTTCGGGAGCAGTAGGCAGTTACAAGTTTGAATCTTCGCTTTCAAACAAGGAAGCAAAAACTGATGAGCCCATTACTTACACCTTGAAAATTTCGGGCACCGGAAATTTGAAATTTGTGGATGCGCCAGCACTTAAATTTCCGGTAGAGTTTGAAGTTTATGACCCCAAAACAAAAGAAAATATTAGCAACGGTGTAGGTGGCATGAGTGGAACTAAACAGTATGACTACCTTATCATTCCGCGCCAGCCCGGTGATTTTAAAATTGAATCGAAAACATTTTCGTGGTTCGAGCCATCGAGCGCAAAATATTTTACGGTGAACTCTCCTGAGTTTACGGTGAAGGTAACGGGTGAGCCATCGAAGAATGTAAATGCAAATAACGGAACAACAGGTGTAAGCAAAGAAGAAGTTTCGTTAGTGGGTCAGGATATTCGCTACATTAAAACAACAACACCTGAATTCAAAAAGGGAAATTCATTTTTCGGCTCTCCAAGTTTTGTAGCTATGTATTCGGCTCCGTTTTTATTGTTCATAGGTTTGGTGGTGGCGAAAAGAAGAAACGAAGACCTTGCTGCTGATGTAATTGGAACTAAGCGAAGAAGAGCACTCAAGTTGGCAAAGAAGAGATTGAGCATTGCTGCAAAACATTTGGCGAAGAGCGACAAGAAAAATTTCTACGATGAATTGTCGCGCGCTATCTGGGGTTACTTAGGCGACAAGTTGAATATTGACATGGCAGAGCTTTCTAAAGATAATGTGGAAGAGAAGTTACTCAGCAGAAATGCAAAGGCAGAAACCATTTCGAAACTGAAAGCATTGTTGAGCACCTGCGAACTCGCTTTGTATTCGCCCGTGGGTGAAGGCGGAGAAATGAAACAGAATTATGATGCAGCAATGAATTTGATGGCAGATTTGGAAGATGAAGTGAAGTAACAACCATTGACGATTGACAATTGAAATGAACATCGCAAAACAAAAAAGAATTTGGTTTAGAATAGGACGCATGTTGTTGCTATTACTTTTGGTCAGTGGTCAATGGTCAGTGGTCAGTGGTCAATCTGCCAACGAACTTTACAAAACAGCTTCGGCACAATACAAAGCCGGGCAATTTGAGCAGGCGCAGGCTTCTTACGAAAAAATTATTTCTCAAGGTTATCGTACATCCGAAGTTTATTACAACCTCGGCAATTGTTATTTCAAGTTGAACAACACAGGCAAAACCATTTTGAACTTTGAGCACGCACATAAACTTGCTCCGGAAGATGAAGACATTGCACACAATTTAAAAATTGCACAACTGAAAGTAGTTGACAAACTAATTCCCGTTCCGCAAATGGCTATTGTTTCTAACTGGAACAGTTTCACCACATCGCAGTCATCAAAGGGTTGGGGAGTTTTTGCGCTTGGGTTTGTATGGATAGCATTGATTGTATTTGCTGTTTATCTTTTTGTTGCTAAAAAAGGATTCGTTTTGTTTCTTGGCATTTTGCTTTTGTTTCTTTCTATAGCTTCGGGTTCTTTCGCTTTTAAACAAAGCAATGCCGAAGAAGATTCTAGCGAAGCTGTTTTACTTACAGAAAACGTAAACGTAAAAAGCGCGCCCGATGCCAACGGCACCGACCTCTTCACCATTCATGAGGGAATTAAATTCCAAATTCTTGACCATGTAGGCAACTGGAATAAAATTCGTTTAGCCGATGGCAAAGTGGGCTGGGTGGAGAAAAATCTTTTCGAAAAAATCTGATTTCGCCTACCTGTTTGGTGTAAAACTTCTCAACCGAATAATTTCTGTTTCGGGTTTCAAAAATTACTTTCAATTCATATTAATTCACCCTTAAAATTTACAACTATGGGAATGGTATCAGAATTTAAAGAGTTCGCTATGAAAGGAAATGTAGTGGACATGGCTGTCGGTATAATTATCGGAGCCGAGTTTGGCAAGATTGTAAACTCATTGGTTAACGATGTGATTATGCCGCCTATCGGCTTAGCCATTGGTGGCGTTAACTTTGCCGATTTAAAAGTGGTGCTGCAACAGGCCGATGCCGCTACTAAAACCGCACAGGTGGCTATTGGCTATGGTGCGTTTATTCAATCGGTGCTCAATTTTGTGATAATTGCTTTTGCCATTTTCTTAATGATAAAAGGAATTAACGCAATGCGGAAAGATTCGGTTGCTGAGAAAACAGCTTAAGCCAAATACTTATTAATTAAAAAGCCCGATGAAATTCATCGGGCTTTTCTTTTTTAGAAAGTTCCCACCCGAATAAACATTACGCCACCCACTCCGCTGAGGTCGGCATCTTTTAAGCCGTTGAGCGAGCCGCCAATAGCGAGGCGGTAGTTAAGCCCCAAACCAAAACGAAAATGTTTGGTGGCATTATAAACTCCGTAAACAGCAGGCATGAT
>CANJRM010000119.1 GCA_947476645.1 Bacteroidota bacterium | reverse complement strand
TGAACTGTACCTCTTCGGCAAGTGCAGCCGTTACACAACCTACACAATTAACTGTAACCGCAACTGCAACGAATGCAACCTGTACTGTTCCTGGTTCTGTAGTTTCTAATCCTTCGGGAGGAACTCCAAATTATTCATACAGTTGGAATACAATTCCTCCACAGTCAACACAAACCGCAACAAATTTAGGGGGCGGTGCTTATGTGCTTACAGTAACTGACGCAAACTCTTGTACGGTATCCGCAACGTTCAATGTGGCTAATCCACCTAATGCACCATCTATAACTTTGAATCCGGCAAATCCATCATGCTTCGGTCAAAACAATGGGAACATTACTTCAACTATTACAGGAGGAACACCGGGTTATTCTTATGCATGGAATACGGTGCCTGTGCAGACTTTTGCTAACGTAACAAACCTTGTTGCGGGAACTTACGTACTCACTGTTACCGATGCAGGTTTATGTTCGGTAAGTGCGAGTGTAACGCTTACACAACCAACATTGCTTACAGCCGCGACTACCAAAGTCGATGTGCTTTGTTTTGGTTTAAGCACCGGTAGCACAACAGTTACTGCTGGCGGTGGAATAACAAATTATTCATACAGTTGGAACACGACACCAATGCAAACAACAGCAACGGCTTCCGCAATTCCTGCAGGAAATTATACAGTAACCGTTACTGATGGAAACAGTTGCACCGTATCATCTTCCATTACAGTTAACCAACCTTTAGCTCCGCTTGCAGTAACCGAAACGCACGTAAATGTTTTGTGTTTTGGCGATGCAACGGGAAGTGCGACTTCAACGGTTACGGGAGGAACAACGAATTATTCTTATTCATGGAACACGGTTCCTGCACAAACAACATCGGCTATCAATGCAATTATTGCAGGCACTTATAATCTAACTGTTACCGATGCAAACAGTTGTTCGGTAAGTGTGGCATCAGTAGTTACACAACCTGCAACTCCGGTTTCGGTTACTTCTGCTATTACTGCACCATTGTGTTTTGGTCAGCCATCAACTTCTGCCACATCAAGCGCAAGTGGAGGAGTAGCAGGATTTAATTATGCATGGAATACTGTGCCTGCGCAGAACACGCAAAATATTACGAACGTTCCTGCGGGAACGTTCACCGTAACTGCAACAGATGCTAATAGTTGCACTGCTACTTCTTCTATTATTGTTTCTGCACCACCTACCCAACTTACCGTAACCACAACTCATGTTGATGTATTGTGCTTTGGCGATGCGACAGGAAGTATTTCATCTACTGCTAATGGAAGTTGGGGAACGTATTCTTACAACTGGAATTCAAACCCTGTGCAAACAACTGCTGTTGCTTCGCAATTGATTGCGGGAAATTATAACCTCACAGTAACTGATATAAACGGATGCACCGCAACCGCAACAGACGTTGTTTCGCAACCTGCTGCGCCACTATCTATTGTTACTTCAAAAGTTGATGTGCTTTGTTTTGGTGATGCCACCGGAAGTGCAACGGTAGTTGCCGTAGGAGGAACAGCCGGATATAATTATTTGTGGAGTACCACACCGCAACAAACTACGGCTGCTATCAATTCAATTGTAGCGGGAACATATAATGTTACTGTGCTTGATGCTAACAGTTGTTCGGTAACAGGCAGTGTCATTATTACACAACCTGCTGCACCTTTAGCTGCTGCTAAAACAAGTGTTGATGTAGATTGCAATGGAGCAAACAACGGAAGTATTTCGATAAGCACTACTGGCGGAACAGTGAACTATGCTTATGTATGGAGTGTAACGCCATCGGTAAATACTCCAAACGCAACAGGTCTTCCATCGGGAAATTATTCTATCACCATTACTGATGCTAACGCATGCACATTTGCTATCAATAACATGTTGATTACTGAGCCACCTGTTTTGACGTTGAGTCCTGTAGTTACCAATGTATCATGTCCTAACCATGGTGATGGTGCTGTTGATTTAAATCCAAATGGAGGAACACCGAACTATAATTATGTGTGGAGCAACGGAGGAAATAATTCTCCACTTAACTCAAATTTATCTGGTGGTGTTTATGATGTAACTGTAACAGACAGCCACGGTTGCACCATCAGTAATTCTTCAACAGTGATTGAATTGCCGGGAGTGTTTATGAACGCGAGTGTTACAAATGTTTTGTGTTTCCCTTTACAAAATGGAGCTATTGATGTAACCGCAGGCTCATCTTTTATGCCTTTGCAATACACATGGGAAAATGGTGCAGTGACCCAAGATTTGTTTGGTTTGGACACAGGCACCTATCACATTACCGTAACCGATGCACACAATTGCGTTGTTGATTCTATTCTGCATGTAGGCAACGATGCCATCTTCAGCATTGACGCAACACCTGATACAGTAACAATGGATTTAGGACATTCCGTAGCTTTGAATGTAGTTCCGAACGGAAGTGTTTTTGGTACCGTGCTTTGGACTCCTTCAAACGGATTGAGTTGTTCTGATTGCGTGTCGCCAATTTCAGCGGTGAATGAGAGCATCACTTATTATGTTACAGGAATTGATACCAACGGATGTGTAGCAACTGATGTGGTTCGTGTGAACGTAGTGCCTAATTACATTGCATTTATACCAAACGCATTTACGCCAAACGGTGACGGCAACAACGATTTCTTTGAAGTGTTCGGCAACAAAGAAGCATGGAAACAATTTGAGGTAGAAGTGTATGACCGCATTGGTGAAAAAGTTTTTGAAAGCAATGACATGAACTTTAAATGGGATGGAACTTACAAAGGACAAATGATAAACCCTACGGTTTTGGTTTACACTATAAAAGTGATTTATCTCAACAACTACTCCGATAAACTTTTCAAGGGAACGGTGACTTTGGTTCGTTAGGAATAACGCCCCGAATATCTTTCTCATCAATAACCCCATGCGTAAGCATGGGGTTATTTTATTTTTTAGAAAAACCTTTTCACAAAATCTTCAGAAGAAGTTTGTTCTGCCGATGCCTGCACTTTTTGGTTAGCGATGTTGTGTTCATCGTAACTAATAGCATCTAATTTTTCTTTCACGTTTTTTGTTTTCGAAAGAAAATCAGATTTGTACTTAGCAGGCAGCGGGTCGGCAAAGGTGAGCTTTTGATGCAGCGGGTCAACCTGTGCTCCATCTTTCCAAAAGCGATAACAAACGTGAGGGCCCGTAGCCAAACCTGTGCTGCCCACGTAACCAATCACTTCGCCTTGTTTAACTCTTGCACCAGGACGAATTCCCTTTGCAATTTTACTCATGTGCAAATACTGCGTTTTAAATTCTCCGTTGTGGCGAATCTTTACATAGTTGCCGTTGAATACTTTGAACTGCGCATTTTCTACAATGCCATCGGCAGTGGCGAGAATAGGAGTGCCGTATGCTGCGGCATAATCTGTACCAAGATGCGCTTTCCATATTTTGGTAACTGGATGAAATCGTTTCATCGAAAACTTGGAAGAAATACGCGAGAACTTCACAGGAGATTTCAGAAACTGTTTCTTCATACTGTTTCCGTTTTCATCGTAGTAATCTCCTTCGTGTGCTGCATCTTTTTCGTAGTAGAAAGCATAGTTGTCTTTGCCGCCACTGTTAAATACTATCGAGCTTATCTCAGCAATGGCAACGGACTTGCCATTCACTACATCTTCATCGAAAATGATTTTGAATTTATCGCCATTCTGAATTTTGTAGAAGTCAACACTCCAGGCAAAAATTTCACTCATGCGAATAGCAAGCACAGGGTCAATATTATTTTCATCGAGCGTTTCGTAGAGCGATGAATGAATCACTCCGCTCACTTCGCGGTGCTTGCGCTCTACACTGTTTTGAGCGCGATACATGTAAAGCGAATCATCGAGATTAAACACTACGTAATTCACTTTACTCTCTTCGTAAATCAGTTTTTTAGGAACCAGAACCGAATCGGTTTTCTCGCACAAAACAGTAAAGCAATTTCCCGCTTTTATTTTGCGTAGGTTGAAAATTTCGTTTGAAGCAGAAGCAAAAAAGTTGATTGCCTGATACGTTACATTGTATTGCGAAAAAATTTCGGCAAAGAGTTCATTCTGTTTCACCACATGGTTAAGCACTTTAAAATTGTTGAGGTTCAAGCCGAATTTTACAATGGCGGCTTCTTCCACCACAGCTGTTGTTCTTTCTTCGGTTTTTATACCGCGCAATTCGCGCACTATTTCAACAGTCCAGTAGCTGATGATGCAAACGAATAAAATTACGGCAGCAGGTAAAAGGTATTTTTTCATTCAAAAAGTTTGAGTGATGAAAATAACTGCGGGAGCAGTTGCACTCAAGTGTTGTGTGCAATCATTAGTAACAGAGAAAAAATTTTGTGCAATGGAAAAGACGGGGAGCTGACGATTGACAATAGACCATTGACCATTGAAATGCAAAGGCGCTTTAACTATGGTCGGTGGTCAGCGGTCAATGGTGGCTTTCTACTCTGCCAACGTCCACGTTGAAGTTCTGCCGAGGAATGAAGCACTGCAAATAAAGCCGCGCAGGTCAACGGTCTTTCCTTTGTATGTCAGTTTACCGCAGTAGGTTTTTCCGTTCTTGGGGTCGTAAACAGTTCCACCGGTGTAAAGATTTTTGTCTTCAGCATCAACCGAAAATCCTTTCAAAATTAAAATGCCCATGATAGGAGTAGCGCGCAACGATTCTTCGGGGTTCTCTTTATCGGTTTTAGGTTTGCCTGTTTTTTCATCGTTGAGTTTATCGAGCCAAACTACTTTGCCGTAATACTTTCCGTCCTTAGCTAAATACACTTCAATCTTGCTGGTCTTCTCCTGATTGTACCAAACTTTTTCAATCTGGTTTTTTTCGCGTTGCGCAAAAGTGGTGATGCTGAAAAGTAAAAGCGCGGCTAGGGTGATGATTTGTTTTGTCATGAGGTTTCTTTTGTTTTCTCTTTTTGTAAAGAATAATGATGCCAAAATATAAGAAAGAAGCATAAATGCAGATGCTCCTCATTTTCTGCGAACCCTAATTGAATAGATTCAGCGTTTTGCATCAAACGCTTCACGTTTGTATCAAAACGCAAAGCATCTTGCACAAAACACTTGGCGTTTGTATCAAAACTCTTCGAGTTTGTATCAAAACGTTTGGCGTTTGCATCAAAACACTTCGTATCTTGTTCAAAACGCGAAGAGAATTAAACAAAACACTTCGCGTTTGTATCAAAACACATGGCGTTTGCATACAAACGCGAAGTATCTTGCACAAAACACTTGGCGTTTGTATCAAAACTCTTCGAGTTTGTATCAAAACGTTTCGCGTTTGCATCAAAACTCTTCAGAAACAAACTACTCGCGCGCGCGTTCTTTAATATAGAATTTGTTAAAGAAGTTTTGTTTGCCCATGCTGCCCGTTTATTTACATTCACGGTAAATTCACTCACCATGAAGAAACACCTCCTCACTCTGCTCTTTTTTATTGGCTCCTGGTTTTATGGGAGTGCGCAGTGGGTAAGTATTCAACTATTTAGTTTTCCGACTTCTAACTTTTACTTAGTAACTTTAGAAAACAAAAGCGCTAGAATGACAAAGAAGTTGGTGATAGAGAAATAGTTTGAAAACTTCGCGCATCTCGTTTATCCTTGCCACACTAAAATTTATACTATGGCATTTAAGTGGAGCAAAGACAGCGATAACATTGTAACCCTTACAATGGATTTAGAAGGAAAATCTGCCAACGTTATTAATCACGCCTTTGGCGATTCGTTCAAAGCCACTATTGAAAAATTGCAGGCCGAAAAGGATAGTATCCGCGGCATCATCATTACTTCTGCTAAAGAAACTTTCATGGCAGGTGCCGATGTAGATGAGTTATTCAAAGAAACTTCTGCTGAAACTTTCTTTAACCGTGCGGAGCAATTCAAAGCGGGTTTGCGTTATATAGAAACACAGGGCAAACCGGTTGTGGCAGCCATCAACGGAACAGCCCTTGGTGCGGGTTTCGAAATTCCATTGGCCTGTCATCGCAGAATAGTCATTGACAATCCTAAAATTCAATTGGGCTTACCGGAAGTTACGCTTGGTTTGTTGCCCGGTGGGGGAGGAGTAACGCGCATGGTGCGCATTATGGGTTTGCAACCGGCTTTCACTTACTTAACCGAAGGAAAAAAAGTTGCCCCGAAGGTTGCGCTTGCCGATGGCATCATTCACGAACTAGCCACAGACAGAGAAGATTTAATAGCGAAGTCAAAAGCATATATCCTCTCCGTAGCTAAAGCCACACAGCCGTGGGATGAGAAAGATTATAAAATGCCAGGCGGTGTGCCTACGCAACCTAAGGTGGCACAGTTTCTTCCGGTAGTTCCCGCAGTGCTTGCTAAAAAAACACACAACAATTATCCTGCTCCACTCGCCATTATGTGCGCGGCTGTGGAAGGGGCTATTGTTGATTTTGATACAGCATCGCGTATTGAGAGCCGATACTTTGCGAAACTCGCGAGTGGTAAAGTGGCTAAGAACATGATTAATGTTTTCTGGAAACAACTCAATAAAATCAATGCCGGTAACAGCCGTCCGAAAACGGATGTGAAGGGCGATTTCAAAAAGGTGGGTGTGCTCGGTGCCGGAATGATGGGAAGCGCGATTGCGTATTGCTCGGCCATCAGCGGAATACAAACTGTGCTGAAAGATGTGTCGCAGGAAGGAGCCGATAAAGGCAAAGCGTATTCCGAAAACATTTTGAAGAAGCGCGTGAGCAAGGGCAAGATGACGAAAGAAAAAGCCGAAGAGGTATTGAACAGAATCACCGCTACGGCAAGTGCTGCTGATTTAAAAGACTGCGATTTAATTATTGAAGCTGTTTTTGAAAACCGCGAACTCAAAGCAAAGGTGACCAAAGAAGCAGAAGAGCAAATGAATCCAAACGGAGTTTTTGCTTCGAATACTTCCACACTTCCAATTACCGGTTTGTCTGTGGCCTCTTCGCGTCCGAAAAATTTTATTGGTCTCCATTTCTTTTCACCAGCCGATAAAATGCCGCTCGTAGAAATTATTGTAGGCAAAGATACCAGCGATGAAACTCTTGCGCGCGCATTCGATTTTGTAAAAGCAATTAAAAAAACTCCGATAGTAGTAAATGATTCACGCGGCTTCTACACTTCACGTGTGTTCGCCACTTATGTGTCGGAGGGCATTGCCATGTTAGGAGAAGGAGTTAACGGACGTGCTATTGAAAGTGCAGGAATACAGGCGGGCATGCCCGTAGGTCCATTGGCGTTGACCGATGAAGTTTCTTTATCGTTAATGGCACACATTCGTAAACAAACTATTGCCGATTTAAAAGCTGAAGGCAAAGAAATTCCGGCACACAGCGCTTTTGAAGTAAGTGATAAACTAATTGCTGTTGGCAGAGAAGGCAAAGCCAAAGGTGCTGGGTTCTATGAATATCCTAAAGAAGGGAAAAAACATTTATGGAACGGTTTGAAAGAAATGTTTCCTGAAAAGAAAGACCAACCTTCTATGCAAGAAATGAAAGACCGCATGTTGTTTATTCAGGCAATTGAAACCGTTCGTTGTCTCGATGAAAAAGTTTTGCGCAACGTTCCCGATGCTAATATCGGCTCTGTGTTTGGTTGGGGCTTTGCTCCTTTCAAAGGTGGCACCCTCCAATTCATTAATGATTATGGCGTAAAGGAATTTGTTGCCCGTGCCAAAGAGTTGAAAAAAAACTACGGAGCTCGCTTTGCAGTTCCCGCTTCTTTAGAGCAAATGGTTGCTGAAGGGAAAGAATTTTAAACGCGCAACCAAGCAATTTCAAAAATCAATATTCCTCTTCGCATATTTAGGCGAAGCCTATTTTCTATCGGCTTTACCTCTTTGTGTCTGATTTGTTTTCTATTATCAAGAAAAAAGTCGGGAAAAAAATTCGCGAAATAAAAAAAGAACCTACCTTCCGCCCTGATTTAGAAAACTGGACACGCTAACAATTTGTTTCTGATAAGGGCTTACACATTTAACATTAAAGCATATATTTGCCGCCTTTAAACTGGCAAGCATGGCTGGTTTTTGGGGGGGGGTATCTTGAATTATTAAAGTATCTGGATGACACAATTCAACTTAACTGCTGAGATTTTTAAAGCACTACCTGGTAATACAAGTCTTAACTTGTGTTGCACAGCCTCTTGCCTGTTTTCAGGTTCTACATTATATTACTGCACAACTCAAAACTCCGGTGATAAGCCACAAGCTGCTCACCGGTTATTATTTTTATAAACCGCAATATCCGGAAAATGAAAACATCTTATACCAACGCTTATCCTTCAATTAAATATATGGTTATGAAAAAAGGTAATCTCCTCACCCGTGTCATTACACTTGCTGTGTTATTCTTTGTGTCTGCTTCTGCTTTGAATGCGCAGAAAAAGATAGAGGTGCCGGCAAAAAGCAAGGCTGCTTCAATGACCAAGAAAGATTATATGCAATTGCTGAAAGAAACCAGCAATACCATTTCGTTTATTGAAAACAAAGGGCAGTTTGACCCTAAGGTAAAATTGGCGGGTAACACCAATGTTGGAAATATGTGGGTGATGGATGACCAGATTTTTTTCCAATCGCTACATAAAGAAGAAAAGGAAGGGGGAGAGACTGCGCATGAAGGAAATGGTGAAGTTGGTGAAGAAGAGGAAGGCGTAGAGGCATTCAACTGGGCAATTTTTATGGAAGGTATGAATCCGAATTTCACGGTTTCAAAAGAGAAGCAATTGCCTACTAACCGAAGTTACTTTAAAGGTAATGACCCCAAGTACTGGGCTGCGAACGTGTCTTCTTATGGTGAAGTTTCGCTCAACAATATTTACAAAGGAATTGATTTGCGTTTGTACTCACAGGATGAGCAGCATTTAGAGTTTGACTGGTTAGTTGAACCGGGTGCCGATTACAAACAAATCAAAATGCGTTTTAAGGGTCAGGAAGGTTTGCGTGTTGATGAAAAAGGAAACCTCGAAGTTCAATTAGAATTCGACCATGTTAAATTTGATATTCCCGAGGCGTATCAGATCATTGATGGAAAAAAAGTAGCCGTTCAAATAGCTTTTTCAGTACATGATAATGTAGCCACTTTCGTTACTGCAGAAAAAATTGATAACCGTTA
>CANJRM010000118.1 GCA_947476645.1 Bacteroidota bacterium | reverse complement strand
CTGTTATGTCAGATACAAAAACTGCACACAGCAGAAACACAAAACTAAGTTTCGAAGATTTTAAAACCGAAGTGCTGAACGATTTTCGCGTGGTGGTTACCTCGCGCGAAACAAGTTTGCTCGGTCGTAAAGAAGTGTTGACCGGCAAAGCCAAGTTCGGCATTTTTGGTGACGGAAAAGAGCTGGCACAAATTGCTCTCGCAAAATCATTTGAACATGGCGATTGGCGCAGCGGCTACTACCGCGACCAAACCTGGATGATGGCGCTTGGAGAATTAACCGTTGAACAATTCTTCGCGCAACTTTACGCCAACCCTGACCAGAAAGAAGAACCGATGAGTGCGGGCAGACAAATGAACGGTCATTACGCTACACGCACACAAGATGAAAACGGAAACTGGCTTGACCAAACGCAACGCTACAATTCATCAGCCGATGGTTCACCTACCGCTGCACAAATGCCACGTTCGCTTGGATTGGCACTTGCATCAAAACTTTATCGCGCTAACAATGAGTTAGAAGACTACACTATTTTTTCTAATCACGGCAACGAAGTTTCTTTTGTTTCTATTGGCGATGCAAGTACTAGTGAAGGTTTATTTTGGGAAACCCTGAACGCAGCCGGTGTGCTGAAAGTGCCTCTCGCCATTTCTGTTTGGGATGATGGCTATGGAATTTCTGTTCCTAAAAAATATCAGACCACAAAAGAAAGCATCAGCGAAATCACCAAAGGTTTTCAGGCAGATGAAGAAGGTCGCGGTTTTGATATTTACGTTTGCGAAGGCTGGAACTATCCTAAACTCGTAGAGACCTACAAGCGCGGCATCGAGAAAATTCGCAAGACACATATTCCTGCACTGTTCCATATTATAGAAGTTACACAGCCGCAAGGTCACTCTACTTCGGGTTCGCACGAACGTTATAAAACTGCGGAGCGCATGCAATGGGAAAAAGATTTCGACTGCATTAAGAAAATGAGCGAGTGGATTATTGATAGCAAAATTGCCACACAGGAAGAACTCAATGAAATTCAAAACGAAGCACGTCTACACGCTTTGGGAAGCAAAACAGTTGCATGGAGAAAATTCTCTCTTCCGTTGAAAGAAGAAATCAATGAGTTGATGAATTACTTAAACGAAGTTGGTGAAGAATCTGGTCAGCAGGATTTAGCCGCTGCGGCAGTCAGCAGTATTCAAACAGCCATTGACCCAGTTCGTAAAGACATTATTAAAACAGCGAAGAAGTTTTTACTGAACTTTAGAGGCGAAGATTTTTCATCACTCAATGAGCTCAAAGACTGGCTCAAAACATTTCAGGAAAAATATCAGCAAACATATTCATCGCACTTGCATAGCGAGACGGATATGAACGCTTTGAAAGTAGAAGTAGTTCCTGCTGAATATTCCGATGATTCAAAAACATTAAACGGTTTCGAAATTCTGAACAATGCTTTCGATGCCATCTTTACTAAGTATCCCAACGCAGTTGCCTTTGGTGAAGACGTAGGCAAGATTGGCGATGTAAATCAAGGCTTCGTTGGTATTCAGGAAAAATATGGTGAGCACAGAATCTTCGACACAGGTATTCGCGAAGCAACTATTATGGGTCAGGGAATTGGTCTAGGGTTACGCGGCTTTCGCCCGATTGCTGAGATTCAATACTTAGATTATTTGCTTTATGGTTTACAGCCTTTGAGTGACGACCTCGCTTGCTTGCAATACCGCACTAAAGGAATTCAGAAAGCTCCGCTGATTGTGCGCACGCGCGGTCACCGGTTAGAAGGTATCTGGCACACCGGTTCACCGATGGGTATGATTATAAATTCACTGCGCGGGTTGTATGTATGTGTGCCGCGCAATATGGTGCAGGCTGCGGGCATGTATAACACGTTGCTGCAAAGCGATGAACCGGCTCTGGTCATCGAATGCCTGAACGGTTATCGTTTGAAAGAAAGACTGCCCGATAACATTTCTGACTTTACTGTGCCGCTTGGCATTCCTGAAATAATTAAACAAGGCGATGATGTTACACTGGTTACTTACGGAAGTTGTGTGCGCATTGCCGAAGAAGCAATGGTGCAATTAGAAGAAGCAGGAATTTCTGTTGAACTGATTGACGTGCAAACGCTTTTGCCTTTCGATATTAATCATACTATTATCGAATCAGTAAAGAAAACTAACCGTGTTGTTTTCTTAGATGAAGATGTGCCGGGTGGAGCATCTGCTTATATGTTCCAAAAAGTATTTGAAGAGCAGCAGGCTTTCCGCTGGTTAGATAGCGAACCAAAAACAATTACTGCAAAACCTCACCGCACTGCCTACGGCACCGATGGCGATTATTTTGGCAAACCAAATGCTGAAGAAATCTTCGAAGTTATTTACGGAATGATGAGCGAGGTAGATCCAAAGAGCTATCCAGCGCTATAGTTTACAACAAATCAATTCAACGAATTCATTTGCTGCAAATGATTTTGCAGTTCCTCCAGCACTTCTATACGATGCTCCATTCTTTCATAGGCATAAATAATCTCAGTCAGGTTTTTCCTTCCAAATTTATTTAAGGTTGCTTCAGTAATCAGCATGGTTTCTGAAATAAGAAAACCCAAATCAATTTTCATTACGCGGCAAAACCTCCGAAGCGTTTCCAATTTGGCATTATCTGCTTCCTGCTCCAAACCGCAATAGGCTTGTTGCGAAATACCAAGCAAGGCAGCCACTTCTGATTGGCTTTTCCCGTCCAGTTCCCGTATCTTTTTTATTCGCGATGCAATTTTCATTTTACTAAATTTTTTCGTTAATAAATCAGCACTTTATTTTTGCCGCAGGTGCACAGATTTCCATTTATTACACATCACCAAAATCCTCCCCTAATCTGTGCAGCTGTGGCGTTTAATTCTTTTCGGGCAGCGCGAAATAAAATGAAGCTCCCTTTCCTGATTCTGATTCAGCAAAAACTCTTCCTCCGTGTTTCTTTATTACGCGTGATACAATTACCAATCCTACTCCTGTTCCTTCAAACTCATCGGCATGATGCAATCGCTGAAAAGCACCAAACAGTTTGTGTGCATATTGCATATCGAATCCCACCCCGTTGTCTTTTACATAGTAAAAATCACTTCCATTTTTTTTCCCGTATCCTATTTCCACTTTAGGTGAAGGATGTTTAGCCGAATATTTCACCGCATTAGAAATAAGATTTGTCCAAACCTGCTTCATCAATCCGCTGTCGCAATCTGCCTCGGGTAAATCGTTCATTACAATTTCCATAGCGTGATGCAGATGCAGTGTTTTCATATCGCTAATGACCTCGTTCACCAACGCCTTCATATCGGTTGGGCTTTTACGAAGTTCCGATTTTCCGAGGCGTGCAAGACGCAACATATTTTCTACCAGGTGGTCCATTTGTTGTGCGCTGGAAGCAATGGTGCTTATCAAACTTTTACCATCAGCGTCACACTTCATCATGTATTCGTCTCTCAATATTTTCGAAAATCCGTTGATGGTGCGCAACGGTGCGCGTAAATCATGCGAAACGGAGTAAATAAAAAACTCCAATTCCTCTGTGCGCTCTTTCACTCTGTTTTCTAACTCTTCATTCTGCTCTCGTATACTTTTCGTAGTTGATTTACTTTTCACTAAACTATCAAGCGTTTCACTTAAATATTTTTCCCGCTGCTGAAGTTCCAAATGCAAATGTGCCGTTTTGTTGGTTTCACTTACAAGCAGATAAAACATTAATGCAATAGTGAGCGCATTAAATGCCAGTGTAAACAAAGCGTATGTTTTGTTCGCCTCCGTAGCAAAGTAGCCGGCCGCAAAAAGCATAACCAGCGAAATAAATAACACAACCAGTAAGAAATGAGTTTTATTAAATGCCGCTTTCATGATGAATCTTTAAAAGATGGTCTATGGTTTTTTCAAATTCGGTTGACTTGTCGTAAAATCCATCGGCACCCTCTTTCAGACAATTGCTGCGAATTTG
This sequence comes from Bacteroidota bacterium, assembly GCA_947476645.1. Classification (GTDB taxonomy): domain Bacteria; phylum Bacteroidota; class Bacteroidia; order Chitinophagales; family LD1; genus Bog-950. Next base: position 5,207 of record CANJRM010000118.1, on the reverse strand, counting down.
CGGTGCTGTATGATTAGTGAAAATGATGAAGCGTGTATTTGGATGCTCATGTCTGATAGTTTTAAGCACTTCAATTCCATTCATATCCGGTAATTGCAAATCGAGTATCACTACATCGGGTAATATCTTGTCCATCCAATTTATAGCATCGGCTGCTTTCATCACACACATTATTTCTGTGTCGGGCAAGGCTTCGTGCAAAACAGAGGTGAGTCGCTTGAGAATAATAATGGAGTCTTCTACTATGAGCAAACTTTTAATTTTCCCCTGTGGTTTTGTTTCGTTTTCCATAATGCAAATGAGCCCAGAAACTAATGCGTGTGAAATAGTGGAACTTGTGAAAAGCTTGTAGTAGAACTACTACAGCAGATAAAAATTGGTGATGGTCAAATCAACTTATGCTCTACGGCATATAGCGTTAAATCTGCATTGGTTTGCAGTTTCATTTTTTCTAACACGCGACTGCGGTATGTGCTTACGGTGTTTATGCTGATAGAAAGCATCTCGGCAATTTCTGAAATTGATTTGCCTGTTGCAATCAGTTTCATCACTTCAAATTCTCGATCTGAAAGTATGTCATGCGATGTTTCATTTATGTTACCGCCAACATTTTCTGCCAGCAATTCTGCTAGCGAAGGAGAAATATATTTTCTTCCATTTAAAATTTGTCGAACTGCTTTTACCAATTCTTCCGATGCTGTATCCTTAGTCAAATAGCCCGCAGCACCTGCTTTGAGTGCCCGCATAGCATATTGCGCTTCGGGGTGCATGCTCAAAATAAGCACAGGTAAACTCGGATAATCAATGTGAAGCTGTTTGAGCAAATCAATTCCCGAACGGCCGGGCATGGAAATATCGCTAATTACTAAATCAAATTTTTGCTGACGCATAATTTCCAATAACTGTTCAGCAGAAGTGGCTTCACTTATTTGCGCATCCAACATTTCATCTAAAAGAATTTGCTTCAATCCTTTTCGAACTACCGCGTGGTCATCGGCTATAATGATTTGGGTTTTCATGTTCGTTAAACTTAAACAATAATAGGCAGCAATAATTGGATATCGGTTCCCTTCCCCTTTTCTGAAACAACTTTAATTTCGCCCTTCATAGCTATGGCGCGTTCTTTCATACCCAGCAAACCAAACGATTTCTTTTCTTTCACTTCTTCGGCATCAAAACCAATTCCGTTATCGCGAATGGTCATCACCAAATTTTTTCCTTCTGTTTTAAGTTCGGCAAATACTTCGGTTGCGTTAGCGTGCTTGGTAATGTTAGTAAGCGTTTCCTGAAAAATTCTAAAAACATTGATACTTATATTTTTATCAAGTAGCGGCTCATCTTTGCACAACTGCAAGTGGCAAATAATACCTGTTCGTTTGCTGAATTCATTTGCCTGCCATTCAAGTGCAGCAAATAAACCGAGGTCATCTATAATACCGGGACGCAAATCAGTATTTATTGTTCTGTAGTTTTTACTGTTTCATCCACCAACGCAGCCGATTCAGCAATTTTTTCCTGCAACGCTATATCACTATCTTTTATTTTTTTGCTAAGCCAAACTATATCCATTTTCAATGCTGTAAGTTGTTGTCCTAATTCATCGTGCAGCTCGCGCGATATAGCGGTGCGCTCTTCTTCTCGTATAGTTTGCAAGTGATTATTTAGTAAACGTATATCTTCATAACTTTTGTTGAGTTGTTGCTCAATCAAAATTTTTTCAGTTACATTTTCTGCCAGCGACAGAATGGCTTTTCGGTTGTTATATTCAATCCGATGCGAACGAATATCCATGTACATCATTTCACCATTCTTCTTGAGGTGCCTCCAAGTGCCTCTTGACTTATCTTCTGTACTGCTAAACATTCGAACAGCGAAATCTCTTATTTTGGGGTGATCATCAACTGGTCGCAAATCCAATACTGTCATTTGAAGAGCTTCCTCACGGGTGTAACCGTACTCGTGTTCTGCATTTTGGTTTATTTCCAGTATTCCAAGGGTTTCCAAATCCCAAATAAAAATGAGTGCAGGATTATTATCGAACAAGTAACGATACTTTTCTTCCGATTCCTGAAGAGCCTGTTCGGCTTTTTTCCTTTCTGTAATATCTATCCCCACTCCGAGCAGGCAGGGTTGGTTGTTGTACTCCGACAACACCGCTGTGATATAATAGGGCAACTCCTTTCCCTGCTTGGTCAAAAAATTCACTTCCGCATCTGACACGCCATCCTTTATTGCCATTTCTTTTTTCATCCGTAGTTCTTCCTGGTCATCAATAGCAACAAAATCTCTTGCACGCATATTTTTAATCTCGTCTGGCAAATACCCTGAAACTGTTTCAATATTTTTATTCCATCGCAGCATGTTGCCATCCAGATCAGCCAGATAAAAAACACCAGGTAAACTGTTAATAACAGATTCAGAAAGATTTTTCTCTCGCAAAATTTCATGTTCTGCTTTTTTCCGCTCGGTTATATCATTAAGAAAAACGGATAGCCCCTTTGGAGAAGGATAGATATGACTTTCGAACCATAAATTTTGCTTCTCATAATATTCCTCGAGCAAAACATACTTTTGATTTTTCATCGCTTCTTGAAAAGTATAATAGAATGGTTTACCTATCCATGCTGGAAATTCTTCCCACATATTTTTACCTATAATACTTGCTGGGTCGCGGTGAAATATTTCTCCGGCTTTTTTATTCATGTAGGTATAGCAGAAATTTTTATCAATAGCCACAAAAGCATCGCTCACTCTTTCTAAAGTGTTGCGCAAATTATTTTCGGCAGAAACCAAGGCAATAGTTTTTTCCTCGACCAGTTTATTCAATTGCTGCGGTTGCCTTGCCATGAACCATGCAAAAAATGCGCCTGTGAGCGAAAGAATAAAACCAAGAACTGAAAAGGTAAGGGCGAAAAAAAGTGTTGATTGATTCTTGCGTGTTACATACAATCTCCATTCGCCATTCGGAATTTCAACCGGCACAACAAGTGCATGATTATAGGATTGATGATTAGGCAAGAAAAATTCCTCAGTATGGTTATCAGTATTGATTCTTGACAGCTGATAGGTGAATCCGTTATTGAAATGAGAGTCTATTCCAATCGTATGAAGCAAAGTAGGCAACTTGATAATAACTGCCGAGAAGCCATAAAACTTATCGTTTTTAAAAAGTGGTTGTCTACCTACAATACCCACACCTCCTTGTTTTAAATTGATAGGACCTGCCCAAAAAAATTGTTTGGTTTCAATAGCAGTAAATGCTCCCTTATTTCGCAACGAATCTTTTAAAATATTGTAGCCAATAACTACTTCATTGCCTTTGAGTGGGTATACGTGTGTAATAACTCCTCCTTGCACCAACTGTACCGCGTCAATAAATTTGTTTGCACTCAATAATTCTTTTGCCACTGTATCAAAGTCAATCGGTATACCGTACCGCTCCACAATAAAGCCGAGTGTTTGCGCTGTGGATTGACTATAACTTAAAGCAGTTTGCAATCTCTCTTTCTTACCATTTGCTTCGTTGTTCAACTCATTGAGTTCTGTGTCTTTCACAAGCAAATACCTTTCATAAGCAAGATACTGCGTGAGCACCATTAAAAATGCAAACACCAATAGTGCGATAAAAACGGGTTTGGTCATCAAAAACCGAAAGTGAGACAGAAAAGAGAAGCAATTTTTTTTTTGCATGATAGAGCAGTAATCTCTGGTAACACCACTTTTTCCCAACTATAAATATAGCAGGGTAATACTATATGGAAGACTTCTGCTTTTTTTAATCATAAGAGACTATCATTCTTGATTCTTCAATCCATTACTATTTTCACCCGCGCAAAAAACAAAACCTTATGCCTCTTCAAAATTACCTCGAACAAAACAAGGAACGATTCCTGAATGAACTTCTTGAACTGCTTCGCATTCCGTCTATCAGTGCCGATACAAAATACGCTGCCGATGTAAACCGTGCGGCTGAATTTGTAAAACAACAATTGCTCAATGCAGGAGTTGACAAAGCTGAAATTTGCCCCACCAAAGGTTACCCCGTAGTGTATGCCGAAAAAATAATTGATGCCGCGCTTCCTACCGTTTTAGTGTATGGCCATTACGATGTGCAGCCTGCCGACCCGCTTGAGTTGTGGAACTCCCCTCCTTTTGAACCAGTGGTGAAAGACGGAAACATTTACGCGCGCGGTGCCTGTGACGACAAAGGACAAATGTATATGCACGTGAAGGCGTTTGAAATGATGGTGAAGAATAACGTGTTGCCCTGCAACGTTAAATTTATGATTGAGGGCGAAGAAGAAGTGGGCTCGGTGAATTTGGAAACGTTTGCCGTTGCCAATAAAGAAAAAATAAAAGCCGATGTGATTTTGATTTCCGATACTTCCATGATTGCTAACGATGTGCCGAGTATCACCACAGGTTTGCGCGGGCTTACATATCTTGAAGTTGAAGTTACCGGACCTAACCGCGATTTACACAGCGGAGTTTATGGCGGTGCAGTAGCTAACCCCATCAATATTCTCTGCGACATGATTTCATCTTTGCACGATAAAGACAGACGCGTAAACATTCCGGGCTTCTATGATGATGTAGAGGAAGTTTCGAAACAAGAGCGCGATATGATGGCAAGTGCGCCATTTAGTTTAGAAGAATACAAAGCGCATCTCGATATCAATGAAGTGCTCGGTGAAAAAAATTATTCCACGCTCGAAAGAGTTTCCATTCGTCCAACGCTTGATGTAAACGGAATATGGGGCGGTTATATAGGGCAGGGTGCAAAAACAGTTTTGCCTTCTAAAGCGTTTGCAAAAATATCGATGCGTTTAGTGCCAAACCAGAGCAGTGAAAAAATAATGAAGCTGTTCGAAGCGCACTTCAATAAGATTGCTCCTGCTTATGTAAAAGTAAAAGTAATGCCTCACCACGGTGGCGAAGCGGCTGTTACTCCTACTGATTCCATTGCTTACAAAGCCGCATCAAAAGCTATGGAAAAAACTTTCGGCAAAACGCCTATTCCATTGCGCACAGGCGGCAGCATTCCTATCGTCACCATGTTCGAAAAAGTATTGGGAATAAAATCTGTCCTCTTCGGCTTTGGTTTAGACAGCGATGCCATTCACTCGCCAAACGAAAAATATGGTTTGTTCAATTACTACAAAGGCATTGAAACACTTCCGTATTTCTACGAGTATTTTACCGAGATG
>CANJRM010000117.1 GCA_947476645.1 Bacteroidota bacterium | reverse complement strand
GTTCACTCACCAAATATTTTCCTGAAATAACGAAAGCATCGCTTTATAAAAAGCCGACAAAAGTTGATGCCTTGAAGTATTATATCTGGAAAGCAGTTACGCTGAAGGGTTGGTGATTACATCTTAAACAAGTCTCCCCACAGGCGCTGTCCGCCATCTACATAAACAGTTTCACCTGTAATGAAACGTGCCATAGGGCTGCAAAGAAAAAGAGTGAGGTAGGCAACTTCATCAATGGTTCCTAATCTTTTTGCGGGAATAGATTCTTCAATGCCCTTCAAAAATTCCTGAGGATATTGGTCGAGCCCTGTGCTTTTGATAATGCCGGGAGCAACTGCGTTCACTTGAATATTATGCTTGCTCCATTCCACTGCAAGTGACATAGTTAAGTTTTCTACTCCCGCACGTGCTGCACCAGTGTGTGCCATTGATGGGAAACCACGATAGATATTCGCAATGATGTTTACAATGCTTGCTTCCTTTTGTTTAAAGAAAAAAGTCTTCGCCATCGTTTGAGTCATATACCAGGTGCCGTTCAAATTATTATTGATAACAGCATTCCAACCTTTAATAGAAATGTCTTCAGCAAGGGAAGGGAACTGTCCGCCTGCGTTATTGATGAGAATATCCAGTTTGCCTTCGTGGTCGGCAATGTTTTTCGCTAACGCTTCTACCTGTTCAATTTCACGCGTATCGCAAATGGCATAACGAACAGCCACCTCACCCAAACCCTCTCCGAAGGAGAGGGCTTTCAATTTCTCTACTGCCGCTTTAAGTCTGTCTTCTTTGCGAGAGCATATAATTACAGTTGCACCAAGTTGAAGTAATTGTTGTGTGATAGCGAAACCAATTCCACTTCCTCCACCTGTTACTAAGGCAACTTTATTTTCAAAAAGTTTTGCTTTAAACATTTTGTGTTTGTATTTTGTATTAAAGTCCTCCCCTTCGGGGAGGATTTAGGTGGGGTTGTTTAATTAGTTAATGGTTTGTTCAACAGTGCTCTTGTTTCTGCAATACTCGCAACTTCTCTTCCCATCATGCGAACTAATTTAGCTGCTGCTTCAATCAGTTCACCATTGCTCTTTGCCATTTCGCCTTCTGGTAAATAGAAATTGTCTTCGAGTCCCGCGCGAACATTTCCGTCAATAGTAATTGCAGCTGCAATAGCCTGCCATTGTTTTCTTCCGATACCAATTACCTGCCACATAGAACCTTCGGGCACACTTGCCGCCTGATGTAAAAGGTTCTTTGTAGAAATCGGAATACCGCCCAACACCCCCATCACAAAACTGAACACATAAGGTTTTTGCAAAAGCCCCATATCAATCAGCGGGTTCGCGTTATTAATATGTCCGTTGTCGAACACTTCCATTTCAGGAATAGTTCCTGCTTCTTTCATCTTCTCTAAATAAAACTGGATATCAGAGAACGGATTTTGAAAAACGAAATCGTGATAAAACGATTTTGTTTTTGGCGAGTAGATTCCATAATTCATGGAGCCCATGTTCAACGCAGCCATATCGGGTTTCAAAGCTGTTATGTGCTGAATCCGCGCTTCGCGCGAAAGACCAACTGCGCCTGTGCTGTAATTGATAAGCACATCGGGACACAGCAAACGAACTTCTTCACCAATCTGTCTGTAAGTTTCAATATCATAAGCCGGCCCGCCATTGTTTTCTCGTGCATGAATGTGTAGAATACTTGCACCCGCATCAACCGCGCGTTTGCCTTCAAGCGCAATTTCTTTTGGTGTGTAAGGAATATAAGGACATTGTGCACGCGTTGCGAGAACGCCAGTGAGAGATGCGGTGATTACGATTTTCTTAGCCATTGTATTTGATTTTGAATTTTAGTAGTTAGTATTTTCATTCCCGAATTCGCAAATTCTCACATTCGCTAATTTGTTCATTATCCTTTCCAAACCGGTTTTCTTTTTTCAATAAATGCTTTCATTCCTTCGGCAGCATCTTCGGTTTGAATGCACTCGCCCAACATTTGCTTTAAGTATTGGTGAGCATCTGCCGCTGGAATATTTTTCAAATTATCAAATGCCTCTAAACCTAAACTGATAGCCGATGGCGAAAACTGAAAAATTTCGTCAACAAGTGATTGAACTTCTTCATCCAATTTATTTTGCTCTACTACTTTGCTTACGAGTCCTATTTTTTCGGCATCGGTTGCAGTCAACGTTTTTGCACGAATACATAAATCTAAAACAGTGCGTGGCGGCATTATCTGCAACAAACTCTGCATTACCTGAAAAGGATAAAGACCGCGTTTTACTTCGGGCAAACTGAACGTAGCATTTGATGAAGCCACTACATGTGTGCAACCGCACACAATTAAAAACCCTCCTGCATAAACAGGTGCATGAACTTTTGCAATGCAGGGTTTGTGCAGCGAATTGAAAATATTTCCAATAACCACTTCGCCATTTGGTTCAGGAACGGTGGATGTAGTTTCTTTTGTGGCTCCTGAAAAAGCTTTCAAGTCGGCACCCGCGCAAAACACATCTCCCTTGGCGGCAATAACCACTGCCCATACTTCACGGCTATGATTTGCATAACTGAGCGCGTATGCCAGTTCTTTAAATAGAACAGGATTCAATGCATTCTTTTTTTCGGGGCGGTTAAGTGTAAGTGTAAGCAGATGATTGCTTTCTTCTACTAATAAATGGGCAAATTTATGTTGCTTGAGTTGAAGTGTTTGATCGGTTGTGTAAATCATGTTCGGTTAAGTTTTGGAGCGCGCTAATGTATGATGTTTGAAAGAAAACTGAAATTGATTGTAGTCGTGTTTTACAAAACCAATAACCCGTTTTCACGCAATTGAATCCCAGCTTTTGATTGGAGTAAAGCAGGAAATTCCTTTTCTATTTCTGAATAAAGCAGCTGTGTGTTTTTACCGATAATCAATTTCGGAAAAAGTTCGAGCAACCGCTTCGCTTCGTTTGCCGGAAGATGCATTTGCCAATCTCTTTTCTTATCGCAAAATTCCAGTTCCGCCATCTCCATTTTCTTTTTGCCTTGTGTGAGTTCAAAGAAATTTACGGTAGGCATATTGCCTAACCAAACAATTATGGCGTTTTGTTTTGGCGATTCACTTTCTATGTTGCTTAAGCATTCTTCAATATAATTCGCAGCAACTGTAGTCTTCGGAGTTTTAAAATCAAACCAATTCTTCAACGGAAAGTCAAGACCAACACCATGCATGAAATTGAAAAGCGATTTACTTAATCCACCTCCAAACAAATCATGATTGGCTCCCTTCGGGTCATCGTGATACAAATCGTTATCGGCAAAGCCGCCAAAATCGGGACCGGTGCGCTGCACCATAAATTGCGAAGGATTCAAACCAACAGGGCTATGCGAAGTCATGGCAAAGCGATGCCAGAAACCCGATTGCAAGGCTTCATTCAAAAATAACTGGCGAACCATTTCAAGCGCGTCAATTGTTTCCTGCGCGGTTTGTGTGGGGAAGCCATACATCAAATACGCGTGAACCATAATGCCCGCTTGTGTAAACGCATCTGCCACACGCGCCACCTGAGCAACGGTTACTCCTTTTTTCATCATGCTCAGTAATCTGTCAGAGGCAACTTCTAATCCGCCTGCTACAGCAATACATCCCGAGGCTTTCAATAGTTTAGCTAAATCGGGAGTGAAGGTTTTTTCGAAACGAATATTCGTCCACCAGGTTACCGTAATTTTTCTGCGGATAATTTCCAAAGCCAAATCGCGCAGTAAAGCAGGCGGAGCCGCTTCATCTACAAAATGAAAACCGTTCTGATGGGTCTGCGCAATAATGGTTTCAATTCTATCGCAAAGAATGGAAGCGGTCAGCGGCTCGTAATTTTTAATGTAGTCGAGCGAAATATCACAGAACGAACATTTGCCCCAATAGCAACCGTGCGCGAGTGTGAGTTTATTCCATCGTCCATCGCTCCACAAACGGTGCATAGGATTTGCCACTTCAATCACTGAGAGATATTCATCCAATAAAAAATCGCTGTAATCAGGCGTTCCCGTTTCGCGCTGAGCAACGTCTTTTTCTTTGGCGGAGTTGCAGTAAACTACTTTTCCTTTCTCGCGCAAATAAATCCGCTTGAGCTCTTTAGCGTTTCGCTTGCCGTTTAAATGTTCGAGTAGAAATTCTATGGGTGCTTCGCCATCATCTAAACTCACATAATCAATAAAATCAAATACGCGCGGGTCGTGCAGACTTCTTAGTTCCGTATTGGCATAACCACCACCGAGCACAATTTTTATAGCAGGATATTTCTTCTTTATAAACTGTCCGCACTTCAATGCACCAAAAAGATTTCCGGGAAAAGGAACCGACAAACAAACAACAGTCGGCTTCCACTGTTTTATTTTCTCATCCAGTATCTCTTCTAAAAAATCGGTGATAATTGAATTCTGCGCGAGCAACGATTTTTCGATTTCATCAAAATGAGTGGCGGTTCTTCCAAGCCGCTCGGCATAGCGGCTGAAACCAAAATGCGGGTCAACCGCTTCTTTAATTAAATCACCGAGGTCTTCTAAATAAAGGGTGGCGAGGTGCCGCGCCTTATCCTGAATGCCCATAGTGCCGAACGCCCATTCCAAATCTTCGAGCTGTGCAAACCTCGATGCCTCGGGCAAATAAGTTCTGTCGCAAATAGAATGAGCCAGCGTGGGGTTTTTGTTTTGCAAAAAACGAATCACCGCATCAATGGTTTTGATGTATTCGTTTTGCAAAGAGTAAATGCGAAAACTGTTCTGCGATAACTCCAGGTCGAGGGTTTCTAAATGCGTAAACATTGTGTGTAAACCCGCAGAAGAAAAAAGCCGCAGAATAAGTTCTATACCTAAATCTGCCTGATGCGCTTCAATATTCTTAGTGTTCAAAAAGCCCTTGAGGTAAGCCGTAGCAGGATACGGAGTATTCAACTGCGTAAATGGCGGAGTAAGAAGAAGAACTTTTTGTTTCACGCTACGAATTGTAGATGCTTAAAAATTCGAAAGGGTGCATTACCGGAATTTTAGAAGGAAAATAATCGTGCACGTTTTGTGTAACTATAATATCTGCATTGCTCTGCAATGCCGAAAAATATTGAAGTGCATCTTCCAAATCAATAAAATCCGATTTCAAACATTTGGCTACATCGGCCTTGGTGTGTTCTGAAAAGGTAAAGTGCGAAAATATTTCCTGTGCAATTTTTTTAGCGGTCTTGGAATCGTTGTATGCCTTGTTCAAAAAATAGCAACTGATAGCAAAGGTGGCGGGGCTCACCACCATCTTGCGTTTACTGTTCAATAAAAAATTAATGAGGTTGGTGGAGAGTTCGTGCCCGTGCGAATTTGCCTGCAAAAAATCTATCAGAATATTTGCATCTAAAAACACCACTCTACTTTTCATTGCCGAACATAATTTCGTGAGCGGGGCGCGCATCTTTAATAATGCCCGCATACTTTGCCACCATCGGGTGTTTCTTCTGCTTATTCCATTTTTTGCTTTGTTTAAGTTTTTCAAACTCGCGGTTTACCAAAGCCGAAACCGTAGTGTTATGCTTTTTGGCAAACTCCTTAGCGGCAGCCACATTTTCTTCTTCAATAAGTAAGGTTAATTTTTGAGTCATAGCTTTTGAGGTTATACGTGCAAATTTAAAAATTGCACGTGCAATTTAAAATAAAACCCCGCCACCTTTCGGCAGCGGGGCGACCCGGCAAGGCATGATAACTTTATACTAAAATTTCAATTTCCCAACTACCCGACATGCCTGAAGGGTTATGGATGTTTAAATTCGGATAGATATCGAACTTAAAATCGGAAAGCACTTTTTCTAAGGTGCCGCCACTGGCTACGGTAAACTGCGGACCCGCAGGAGGTAAATCACCAGCACCGTTAGCCGAATAAAATTCCAGATTAAGTGGATTATCTGAAGTGTTCTTTAAGCGTATTACGGTTTCACCGTTTACATTCATGTTATCAGGCATCAGAGCTGAAACATTAATCACCTGATTCGGACTGATATCTCCATTAACTATTACAGGTTCGTTGCCTCCGGTATCGCGCAGCAGACTCAAATCAAAATAGCGTTCCACTTCTATAAGATTATGACGATGAATAAACAACAACTGCCCCAGCACTCCCATCAATTCTTCCGACAATATTACACGTTGGTTTTCGCGCAGGTCGCTCAGTTGTCCTAAAGCACCCTCGCTGGTTTGCTGCACCAAACGCGCACCTAAAGCCGCGTTGTAAAAACTGGTTATCTGCGTATTGGCAGTAGCCAACGCAGCATCGGCAGCGGTTTTTAATTTGAGTGTGCCCAACGCATCTAAACGGCTTTCATACGTGCCATCTAAAAAGGGCGTGCGCTTGTTAGGGAAAATGGCTTTTTCTGCCGGACTGTCTTCGATATACACCGCGCGAACAAGGCTTTCCCACTGGCGCAGCTTCAACGGCATTTGGTCTAAGTATTCTTCAAACCCGAGGGTACTACCCGAGTAGTTACCGCTCTTTAAACCGTATTGCTGGTCAAGGTCGCGGTAGGCAAAAAATACCGGTTCGTAAATTAAAATGATGGCGGCAATGGCAGGGTCAAGTTCCTCTGCCTTCAGCTTTGCGTGAGTGTCGGTTGACATACTCAGCATTTTTATGTTGCTGTTACGGGTGTTCGATTCGAAGGTGTTTATTACATACCTCCATGGAGCTAACGGACTCATATAAGACTGTTTTGGTGATGTAGCACTGCTTCATGTAATAACTGTTTTTTTATTCTTTGATAATTTGATAACGCAAAAGGTTTAGCGATAGTATATGCTTTTACATTTTTTTTAAAATGCGACCAAACCATCAGCATTTGCGCCTGTGATGCTGTTTATTTTAACAATCGGAGTACTCCAAGTGCTATCGCATAACATGTAAAGGCAGTTGGAGAGCAAAAAGCATTGTCGCATAACGTGCGATAAAGATTTCTGTGTTAAAACCTTTATCGCATAACATGTGGAGGCAATGGGAGAGCAAAAACTGTTGTCGCATAACATGCGATAGTTGTTTTAGTGCTAAAATAATCAGCGCATAACATGAGGGGGCAGTTTTAGTGCAGAAACAAGCAGCGCATAAAATGCGAAGGTAGTTGGAGAGTGGAAATTTATGCCAGAGGCATCACATGTTTATAGCACTCATCATCCCGATTTTATTATTGGCAATAGACGGCTTTGCCGCCTATTATGATGAAACGCATATGAGCATGGAAACGAAGGAGAAGTTTGAGAGGTATGATAGGTTTAGAAAACAAAATTTGCAAACTGAGGAAAAGAAGTAGTTTTGGTATGTAAATTATTTAGACAGTATATAACAAACCCCATGAAAAAAATTTTACTCCTTTCATTTATCGTTGTTACATCGCAGTTTTTATTTGCACAATATTGCGGTAACTCTGGTTCCAGTCAATGTAATCCTGCTGGTATCATGACTAAACCAGGTTTAGCTCCAACACCAGATAGTTTACCGCCATTCGTTAATGGTGTAATCTCATCTACTGTTATTCAATTTAAAAATTTCGACACCGCTAGGTATCAGGGAAACTTAATAACTATCCAAACACTAAAATTTGATTCAATAGGAAATTTGCCAGCTGGATTATGTTGGGCTACAAATAAAGCCAACAATACCTATAATAACCAAGAAGATGGCTGTATAAAAATAAACGGAACTACCTGTAGTAATCCGGGAGTGTATAAGTTATTCATTCGCGTAGCTGTTGATATAGGCTTGGGTGTTGCAATTCCTATTACGGGGGAATCTGTTGGTATCAGATATTTTATTAGGGTGAAAAATAATGGTGATGCTGATGTGGATTTGGATACTTCTCAATCAGTTTCATTCTCTAAACCTGCGGGCTATAGCGCTTCCGCTAATTGCGTTGGGGGTTTATCTGTAAGCCTTGGCTCGAATCAATCAACCTGTAGTGGAACTTTTGTTACCCTCAATCCTTCTGTTTCGGGCGGAACTCCTAACTATACCTATGCGTGGAGTTATACGGGAACTTCTTTAAGCTGCAATAACTGTCAAAACCCAACGGCTACTATTACCCAAACTTCTACTTATACTGTAACAGTTACTGACGCCAATAGTGCTACCGCTTCGGCAAGTGTTTCTTATACTGTTGGTTCGGGTAATTATCAGGTTACGGCAAACGGTCCTACTACGTTTTGTCAAGGGGGTAGTGTAGTGTTGAATGCAGGTAGTGGTTACACGTCATATCATTGGAGCAACAATGCTACTTCTTCTACCATCACGGTTACTCAATCAGCTACTTACTCTGTTACGGTTACCAATTCATCAGGTTGTACTTTTACAGGTAGTCAGTTGGTTACTGTAAATACACCAACAATTACTAACTATCAAATTACTGCTAATGGTGCTACCAGTTTTTGTAATGGTGGTAGTGTGGTTTTAAATGCAGGTGGTAGTTTTACAAGTTATAGTTGGTCAAACGGGTCTACTTCTCAAACAATTACTGTTTCTCAAACAGGAACTTATTCAGTAACCGTACATGGAACAGATGGTTGTATTTATAACGATAACCAAAGCGTAAATACCAATACAACATTTACAGGGCAAACAGTTTGCATTGTTTCTGTTGATCAGGCAACAGGAAAGAATACCGTAGTTTGGGAAAAAACAGGTGGTCTTGGAATTGACTCGTTTAAAGTTTACAGAGAAACATCTATCACGGGTGTTTATCAGTTGATTCGTCAACAACCATTTGGCAATTTTAGTACTTACACCGATGGTCAATCGAATCCTCAACAGTCAAGCGATAGATATGTTGTTACGGTGGTTGATGCGTGTGGAGAATCACCATATAGTGCGGCTCACCGCACTATTCACTTAACATCAAACGTGGGTATTAACAATGAGGTTAACTTGATATGGAATGCTTATGAAGGATTTACTTATCCATCATTTAATATTTATAGAGGTTCATCGCTGCTAAATATGCAGTTGCTGACGCAAGTTTCATCAGGAACTTTTTCTTATACCGATTTAATTCCACCAGCGCCACCGCTTTATTACGAAATAGAAGTTGTAAATCCACAAGGCTGTGTTCCTACTGCTAAAACTGATGATTACAGTTCTTCGTTGTCAAACATTATTCAGTTAAATGCTTTATCTATTGAGGAAAACAAACCCGATATTATTTCTGTTTACAGTTATGTTAATGATGCTAATGGTCAAACAGTTCTTCACAT
>CANJRM010000116.1 GCA_947476645.1 Bacteroidota bacterium | reverse complement strand
GGTTTCGAGCCACGCCACAATTTTATCGGTGGTGTTTTTTATTTTCTCTAAACGAATAGGCAAAGTGCGCAGACTGCGTATCAGCAGCCAGGCATCGTGCGGAGAAATATTTGCACCGAGGTTGAGGTATTCCGAAGCAAAAATTTTGTCGGCCATCGGCTGATTGCACAGCAGGTAACCCGCCACCACATCGCTGTGTCCGCCATAATGTTTGCTTGCCGAATGTATTTCAATATCAATTCCCATCTCAATGCAGCGCTGCCCGAGCGAAGTGCAATAGCTATTGTCAATAATGGTAATGATGTTGTGCTGCTTCGCCAGCTTCACTACCTCTTCTATATTCTGCAATTCGAAAGTGAACGTGTTTGGCGATTCAAGAAAAATAATTCGCGTGTTGGGTTGTATGGCATCGGCAAAGTTTTGTGTGTTGGTGCCGTCAACCATGGTGCTTTGCACGCCAAAGCGCACGAGAAATTCGTTGAGCAGTTTGTGCGTCCACGAATAAGGTTTCTGCACACACACTACATGCTCGCCCGCTTTTACATTGGCTATAACCGCAGCCGCCACCGCAGCCGCACCGCTCGCAAACACCAGCGCATCATCGGCACCGGCAAGTGCCGCAATTTTTTTGCGCAGTATTTCTACCGTGGGGTTATTGCCGCGACTGTAGATGTGATATTTTTTTTCGTTGGTGAAGGCAAGCCGCAGCGCAGCCACATCTTTAAAACGGAAATTGCTGGTTTGAAAAACCGGTGGCGAAACCGCGTTGTAATAGTTTTCGCGCTCTTCGCCTAAATGGTTGAGGATATAGGATATGTCCATAAGGCGAATATAAGAGAATGGGGAATTGGGAATGCGGAATGCAGAATGAGGAAGGAGAAAATGCGTTTTGCTTTTAGTGAGATTGAATAGATGAAGGCGGGAATGGAATTTCTTTTGGCGGGAATGGTTGCGATGAAGACGGGAACCGTTTGGATGAAGGCGGGAATTGCTTAGACGATGGCGGGAACGGGTTTTCTTTTGGCGGGAAGTGTTTGGATAAAGGCGGGAATGGATGCGACAATGGCGGGAAGTGATGCGACAAAGGCGGGAACCGATTTAACTGTGTGATAATCAGTATGTTAGGTGGTTTTTGATGGGATTACCCGAGTCCACGCAACCTACTGACTTGCTATAGGAAGAACCGCCACGCAGGAACAGCCGAAGACCGGATTTCACCCCAGAGGGGTGGTAGCTTTGTAGAAAATCATGCGTGCGCTTTTATAACCACCCCGTAGTGGGTGGTACCTTATTGTATTTGTTTTTCTTCTGTTCCTTTTTTTGAAAAAAGGGAATGACAGGTTTATATTCTTTCATTTAAGTTCTTTTGGCTTGAACCAAAAGAACCAAAAGTTCAAGGCTGTGTGACTTTTGGCTAAAAACTGTTCTGCTTGCCTAAACTGCCCAAACTCGCGCATTAAGTTTTGTAGTAAACAGATTGTTTTGGTTGGCGCTCAAACAGTGTGCAGTTTTTAACGGCAACCTGAACAGTTTTTTTAACGCCAAAATTCACAAGGCCGGAGGAAATACAGAAACTACTAACTGTGCTACGCACCAACACAAAAGCTACCGAAGTTACAGAAGGCTGAAAAAGGGGAGTGGGCTAAAATGAAAAAGGAAATTACATTTGAGAATAAATTTTTATCACTTAATATTTATTGCCTTATGTCAATAACGAATCGACTTTTTTTCGCGCTCCTTATTTTAATGACCAACGAAATATATGGTCAATGTATAAGTGGCAACTGTGAAAACGGAAGTGGGATTTATGTTTATCCCGAAAAATCACGCTATGAAGGTGATTGGAAAAACAGTAAAAAAAATGGCAAAGGCAAATACATCTACAGTACGGGTGATATATACGATGGCTCATGGGTAGATGGTCAAATGCATGGTTATGGAAAATATACTTTCCATAACGGAAGCTATTATGAGGGTAATTTCAAAAATGGAGTTGAGGAAGGTGAAGGTAAATTCGTGGGTGATGATGGCGCAATTCAAACAGGGAAATTTATTAACGGTAAGGTAAACGGATTTGGTAACATCACTTTTAAGAGCGGAGCTAAATACACCGGATATTTCTTGAATGATAAAATGGATGGCAATGGAACTTATTATGATTCCAACGGAGATAGATTCGAAGGACAATTTAAGGATGGTAAGAAGAATGGTACAGGCACCAAATATTTTTCTAAGGGAGGTGTCTTGAAAGGTGTATGGCTAAATGGAGAATTCGTTTCGGGCAGTAATACATCTAAATCAAACAACAGCATTCAAGACAGTAGTGCAATAAGTTTAGTGAAAAGCAAACAAGGTGTTTATGAAACATCGGTATTAATTAACGGTGTTCTAAAACTTGATATGATTTTCGATTCAGGGGCAGCGGAAGTTTTTTTTACACCCGATATTGTTCTAACTCTTTTTAGAACTAAAACAATTACTGATGAAGATATTCTCGCGGGAGGTTCTTATGCCGATGCAAATGGAAACGTAAACAAAAGCATTAGGTTTAAGATAAGAGAATTAAATCTTGGTGGCATTGTACTTAAAGACATTGCTGCTGGAGTTTCAAGTTCACTTGACGGAATGAATCTTTTAGGATTAAGTGCCATTGAAAAGTTAGGAAAGATAGAAATTGATTTTGCAAACGGGGCTGTGATTACAAAGAAATTCTAAGCCAAAAATATACTTAGGCAATTTTGAATTACGATAGAATTAGCTCCACAAATACGGATTACCATGCTAAAACGTACTACACTCCAGCTATTCTTAATGATAGCATTTTTGATTATCAATAGTTCGGCTAATTCACAAACTGCCGAAGAATATTACAAACAAGGTGTTGCAAAGTATAAAGTTGGAGAATACAAGGTTGCAATAGAAGCTTTCAATAAAGCAATTGAATTAAATCCTAAAGATCCTCATGCTTATTATAATCGAGGAAGTATCAAAGACGATTTAAAAGACTATGCTGGGGCAATAGATGACTATAATAAAGCTATAGAACTAAATCCAGAGGGCATAGACAGAATTTACTATAACCGGGGATTGACAAAGACAAAACTTGATGACTATGTAGGTGCTTTAGGTGATTATAATAAGGCCTTAGAATATAATCCAACACATAAAAAGGCTTTTATGTGCCGCGGCTTAGTGAAGAGTTACCTTAAAGATTATACCGGAGCGTTAAAAGATCTTGATAGATCCATAGAACTTGATCCACAATTTGCGGAAGCTTATTATGATCGCGGAATCACAAAGAAGGAACAAGGATTAAATATTGAAGCGCTTGGGGATTTCAATAAGGCGATAGAAATAGACTCTGAATTTGCTTTTGCTTATTTAAATAGGGGAGCTGTAAGGGAGCTGCTTACTGACAAGCGAGGCGCACTAGAGGATTATAATAAAGCCATAGAAATAAACCCAAAATATGGTTCCGCTTTTTTTAATCGAGGTAGTTTGAAAGGAAAGTTTCATGATTATAAAGGCGCTGTAATAGACTTAACGAAAGCAATAGAAATCAATTCCAAAGATGCCGAAGCATATTTTTTGCGAGGTTGCGCTAAGAGCATACTCGGCAAAGTGGATTCTGCTTGTGCTGACTGGCACACAGCGCTTTTACTTGGGAGTTCTCATGCTAATGAAAAGATAGAATTGCGATGTAAGTAAACAGCGCAAAGTGATTTAGTGACATTGGTGACGCAGCGCAGAGCCGATACTAAAACACCAACAGCGGCAAAAAGAGGGGCGGTGTTTAAGTAGATGTTTAAAGTATGTCTAATAACAAATAGAAAACACCTACACCAATTAGAATAATTATACCGGGAATTAGGAAATAGGTAATAAGAAATGAAGTTGCTTCTTTTTTTAAAGGCTCTCCTTTTTTGAATTTCTCTGCTATTTGGAAAAAATCTTTACCTAATGATTGAAAGATTTTTATAAGTATTGTATGAATCATAAGTTGGATTAATGATGCTAATTTAAGGTTTTTGCGCTTGCAATAATTTATCGACTTTGTTGGTTTTAGGCTTTGCGTCACAAACAAAAGTGCGTGGGTCACGAAAGCAACCAAAAGGCCCCTGACGGAGTATCATTAATTTTTGTTTTGGGTAAGTTTAGATTTGGGGTACCAAAATCTTTGCAACTTATCAATCCAAAATATGCTTATAGCGGAGAGCATTAATTATTTCTTGTTTAAAGTTGTTGTATGCAACCAAAACTTCCAATTTGCTTAATTCTACTTGTTGGCTAATAGGTTCATACAGTTCTGAAATCGTGACTGCACTCCGTCTTCTCTTGCGTGGCAAGTTCTGGTGATGAATATGGATAGCATCTTTCAATTTCTGCTTAGGGTCAGCAATACTTTCAATTTTATTCAATTGGTAAGTCAACCCTAAATCATGATTTGAAAGTGTAGTATTCATTTCCTCTTTCAACAATTCTTTATCAACCAACAACCATGCTTCTGTTTCGGTAATTGGAATTACCACTGTAATGTTATCACAAATTGCCTCCACGCTTTCTTCAATGGCATCAAGTCCAGGCTTAATTCTAGTAGTAAAGGCATTCTTAGAATTTCGGGCATCAGCGTCACAATGGACAATTAAAGTAGTGCAATATTTCGCTTGTTTAGCTGCATTGTAAATTATTTGAGCAGCCCCTTCACCATTTTTTTCAATCGTTTGCCACTGGATAGTGGCACTTGTGTTTTTCTCTAATAGCAATTGTTCTATTAGTCGCCCTGCAATATTTGGAAGAAAGCGATTGTCTGTCGACCCTTCACCAATAAAAGCTAATACAATTGACAATGCCATGATTATACTTTTAACATTTCAATTATACCTTTTTCTGCATCATCCGTTTGAAGATATTCGATCACTTCGGCATGTGTAAAGGCTCGTTCAGAAGGAAGCATTTCTGGAAAAAGTGATTTGGTATATCCGGTTTCAACAGGATTGAGACGGGTAATCTTGTATGCTGCTTTATTTGCAGGATTAACATTCGTAACAAGATGGGCATAGTAAAATAGACCCTCGTAAACGTTTTCATTTTCAAAATACTCTTTAACCAAAAGTGGAGAATGTGTATTTACAATAACCTGTCGTAGTGGTAATTCTAAATCATCTTTATTTTTAAAGCCTGTACTCAAATCCTTTAACAAGCGTAACATATTTTTCATTCTGAACGGATGAATACCATTTTCCGGTTCTTCAAAACAAAGAAGCCCACTATGTCGTTCATCATATTTCATTGCCGAAAGCAACATAATGCGCAAAGTTCCTTCCGACAAAACTCTTGAAGAAAACTCTCTCCCATCCGTTGACTTTGCAAGCAGTACATATTGCTGCCTAGCTTTGTCTTCATCAATACTTATTGACAAAATATTCGGAAGAATATTCTGAATACTTCGTGAAATATCTTTTAGAGTGCCCGGTTCTTCTATTTCTAAACGTCTTAACATGGATGGCAAATATTCGCCATCCTCATTTACTTTATCGGGACCTAAAATTTTTGAAGGCTCACGCATCTTCACCGGGTTCAAGTGAAGCAATCTCCAACTCAAAAATTCTTTACGGACTGCAAAGGAGTGAGCAAAGTCAGCTGAGTTAACACTACTTAATATTGACCTTTCAATTTCTTTAGCAGGGGTGGGTTTGCCACCTCTAGAACCATCTTGTCTAAGCGAAATTGCAAGTATTCCATTTTTATTCTCTATGGTATTAATGTATGGCTTGTAGTTATTACTTCTTTTTATCGGCTTCCATTCTTCAGTTTTTACGAATTTCTTAAACCAATTGTCTTTACTTTTTTCAATTGGTTTTAATACTTCATGGCGGACATATAATTTAACGATACCGGATTTTACTTCCGGTTTTCTTTCAATATGAATTTCATAGCGCAATCTTGTGTGTGATAAATCCTTTTCTGTTGCCCAATCATCTCTTACTTTTTGATCAATAAATAATTCAACAGCAAGTTTTATAAGGGTAGCATTTTGGGCATTAGTAAATTGAGTAAATAATTCTTGTGCTTCGCCACGCTGTTCCGCAAAAGCTTCTTTCAAATCTTTTTCAGCAATACTACTTAACAACATGAACGCATCAAATAAATTGCTTTTTCCACTCCCATTTGTTCCGGCTATGATAACAAATGGAGCAAACTCCATTGAAAAATTTTCAAAGGTCTTAAAACCGTCTATTTCAATTTTGGTTATCATTTCCTTTTTCTTACAAAGTTATTATTTCAAAAGGCCTTCGCAAACCCCACGGAGCATTTTTGTATTCGGCTGTTGGCTGTTCGGGTTAGGGATTGCAGCGGAAATCCTTTTTTGCTGAAAGAGAAAAGACTAATGTATCCACCTCCGTCACGCTCAGAGCAGCGAGCCACCTCCGCCAGCGGAGGACAAATGCAAATACAGAATGCAGTAACGAAGGGCTACACCCATCGTTAGGTAATTACGCCTCCCGCAATAAGTGCGGGACAGGCCCTTCGGGGCTTTTTTTAAAATTATTTTTTGATGTTTTGGTTTGGTGGTGGATTTACGAGTTCGATGATTCGAACTACGTTTTTGGTGTCACCTGTTACGAGTTTGATAATGGTTTCGTGGAGGAAGGAGTTTTTTCTTTTTCACGAATAACCATTTCGTAGAGTTCACGCTCTTTGGTGGTAAGCGGTGATGCATCGGAAGCATCGCTGATGTAGATTTCGGCTAAAGGAATGTCGAGAATACGCGCGATTTTTTCAGCTACATCAATTTGCAGTTTTGTTTGCCCACTCTCAAGCTTTTGATAAGCCTGTTGGGTAATGCCGAGTTCACCGGCCATGTATTGCTGTTTGTAACCGCGGTGTTCTCTCCATTTGCGGATGCTGTCTTTTACTTGCATAATCTATTATTTACTGTGAGTGAATAATTTTATGATTAGGTTTTACAACTGAATGTGGTTGTAATAACGCCAGTTGTGGTTGTAAATTTTATGAAATAGAAATTAAAAGTCAAGGTTTGAGAGGAGAAATGACAATTCTATGACAATTGAGGGTTGGGGTAATTTACAACCATTTTGGTTGTATGGCACAACCGGAAATGTTTTAAACGAGGTGCCCGAGCCGATATTTTTGTTCCATTATTTAACCAATTTAAATTTTGAAAACATGGAACTAGTAGTAGCAGATTTTAAAAGTTCGTTTGATGCCCTGTACGAAGGGTGCGACCAGTTAGCGATTAATTTGTTAGAGGAACTAACCGCGATGGGCGCTTTTAAAGCGAAATATACCGCACCAGCGGTAGCGGCTTTTCAAGCGGAGGTGCAAGCCGCCCGATTATTACCTGATGAGGAGCAACGCGCAGAAGCGCATGAGTTAATGCGAATTGAGTTAACGAGTTATACAGATAAAAACATAAGACCAAATTTGAGTGCGTTGAAGTTGTATATAAGAGATGCCTACGATGACCCGGAAGTGCGTGCTGTGAAACTGACGGCAGCAGGTTATAATGATTGGGAGAAAGCATTGAAGTATAACTGGGAACTTTTGAGAACGGTGATGCAGAAGGCGGATACGTTTATAGGTGCGAATTTGACGGATTTACTTGCGAATGATAATATGCCCGCTATGTTTCCTCCAAAAATTACGGATGGTAAAACATTTGTGAATGATAAGGTGCCTGTGTTTTTGAATGCCCGAGAGAATGCCCCACAAGGCACACAGGAGAAAATAGTGCAGAGTAATAAGTTGTATGAAATAGCCATAAGCATTTGCGAGGACGGGCAGCATGTATTTGAAAGCAACCCTGCGAAGCAGAAGCAGTTTGTGTGGGATGCGATAATGGAAATTGTAACACCAGCAGGAAAGGCAGGATTGCGGTTTGATGTGAAGGATAGTGAGACGAGCGAGCCAATTAAGAGTGTGGTTGCGAAAATTAAGAAGGAGGGTAATCCACCGATAAGTGTAACGACTGATGATAACGGTAAAGGGGTATTTGATAATTTACCCGCAGGAGATTATGCAGGAACGGTTGAGTTGCTTGGTTATGTGACGTTGAATGTAAGCGTTACAATAAACACGGGAGTGACGAGTTTTAAGCATTGGTTGATGGTGAAGAATCCGTGACCCCCAAACCCCCTAAAGGGGGCTTTGAAAAAGACAGGAGACATTAGACACAAGATAACAGCCCGTAGAGATGCGGGCTGTTTTGTTTTTGGGTTTATATATATTTGTGGCAGAAGAAATTATTGCGCTATCAATTTCTTTCGGTTCAAAATATGCAATCAATGAGCGCACATTGATACATATACGATTTATCAAAACAATTTTATGGGAAAGCAAAGCAAACCTACACCTAACGATGACAGGTCGAGGGCGTTGAATCCAGAAGATGTAGTCTTTACAGCATCTGAGATTAACAGGTTGCGTCAAATAGGTAAGACGCCACCTCCACCTCCTCCTTCTAAAGGGAAAAAGTAGTGGATTGAAGTTTCAGCCCCGCACGAAAGTGCGGGGTTTTGTTTTTTGGATTGAGGCTGTTTGTATTTTGCGCAAGGGATAGAACGGAAAGCCCGCAGCGAGGAACGAGCGAGGACTTGAAGTGAAAGCCCGACCCCGCGCTTTGGCGGGGATGCGCCCGAAATTCTCTCCTGTTTTCCTACTGTAAAACTCTTCTTAAATGTTGAAAATTAAGAGTGCTAAACCTTTGGTTAGGGGGTCGCGAAAACTATATTCGTGCTCGCTTAAAAACACGCTTAAATAAACTGATAAATGGCAGACGAAATTATACCTCCGGTACCACCAACCGAACCCGAAAACAACCCGCGCATTATTCGCATTAACATAGAGGAAGAAATGAAAACCGCTTACATAGATTACTCTATGAGCGTTATTGTTTCGCGCGCCATACCCGATGTGCGCGATGGGCTAAAGCCCGTTCACCGCAGAGTGCTTTTTGCTATGAACGAACTGGGTTTAATGCCCGGCAAGCCGCACAAGAAATCGGCAAGAATTGTGGGAGAGGTGTTGGGTAAGTATCACCCGCATGGCGATAGCAGCGTGTATGATGCCATGGTGCGTATGGCACAGGACTGGAGTTTGCGTTATCCGCTCGTTGACGGGCAGGGTAACTTCGGAAGTATAGATAACGACCCGCCAGCGGCAATGCGTTACACCGAAGCGCGTTTGCGCAAAATAGCCGAGGACATTCTGAGTGATATTGAAAAGGAAACGGTGGACATGCGCCTGAACTTTGACGATTCGCTCGAAGAGCCAACGGTGTTGCCATCAAAAATTCCGAATCTTTTAATTAACGGGGCATCGGGTATTGCAGTAGGTATGGCTACGAATATGTTGCCGCACAACTTAACCGAAGT
>CANJRM010000115.1 GCA_947476645.1 Bacteroidota bacterium | reverse complement strand
GGCGGCACCAAATCGCCACCTATTTTGCGCGCGGCATTCAGTATGGTGGTTCCCGGTTCTACTTCAACGGTTACTCCGTCAATGGTTACTTTAGGCATTCAGCAGTGAATAGTAATTGGTGAATAGTGAATAGTAAATAGTGAATAACAAAACAGAAATAACGAGCGCGAATGTAATTTCACCCGCTAATTATTCAAAAGAATCTTTCAACAAGAGAAAAAAATATTCGCATAACGATAGCACAATTAGTTCAAACAAAAACCCCGCTAAGCGGGGTTTTTGTTTTGTATTCAAGTCCTTCTCCTTCGGAGAAGGATTTAGGATGAGGTCTGCTCTCACGGCAAATTCAACTTCACTTCTGTAACAGGCGCATTCGTGCAACTAAACTTGCCTATATCGCTGCTGCGGTTCTTGCCTTTATTGAGCAAGTCCATATTGCTAAATGTAGCATTACCGTTATTGTGGAAACAAATCTTCTGGTCTTCTTTCAAACTGCCGTCTGCATTGTGGAAAACGGGATTCACTGCACCGTCAGTTACTAAATCAGGAACCTGGTCGCCAAAAATTGCGGCAAACAATTTTCCGAACACCACACTCTGGTCAGTCTTGCCGCTGCCGCGCGCAATCTTGTTATCATGAAAATAAATTCCTCCGCAGTAAGGGTCATAAATAGTATCCTTATAAGGTTTGTTCAAAGCCATATAACTGATTACACAACCGCTCACCGTGTTGTGCCCTGAGATTTCATTATTAAACACCTCGCACTGATTAGTTGCCATTACAATCACTCCCGTGCCCGCAGGTATTTCGCCTACGGTAGTTCCTTTTACTCCAAAGTTAGGCACGTTGTTGTTTACAATCTTGTTGTTATACACGCGGCAACGGCTGCCGTTTTTCTTTTGCAAATCGGGCAAATCAAAAATTAAAACTCCTCCTGTGTTGTTCGTAGAAACATTTTCATACACATCAGCATCGGTACTATTTTCTATTTCAATTCCTGCTACGTTATCGTGCACATTGTTTTTGCGCACAATAATATTTTTCGATTGACCCACATAAACACCTGCATCGCTCGAACCAAACACATCACACTCTTCAATCAACACATTCGTGCAACCCACAGGGTAAGTAGAATACGAACCGTTCTTGGTATCATGCAATGAAGTCCAACCCATTTTCATTCTGCGGAAAATTACGTTAGTAGCATCCTGCACTTTAATGCAATCGCCTTTAGCATCGAGCACTGCAAAATCTTCCATTACTACTCCATCGGCAGTTATGCGCAAACCTTCAGCACCGTCTTTCTGATTTTTAAAAGAAAGAACCGTTTTGTCTTTTCCCTTCCCGCGAATGGTAATGTTTTTAATGCCGTCAAGAATTAACGAGCGGCTGAGTGAGAAAGTTCCTTCCGGCAATTCAATTACATCGCCTTCTTTGGCATTGATAAATTTCTCCTGCAATTGTTTTTCAAAATCATTATCAACTTTAGGAGCAGAGTTGTTACACGAAGTAAAAACAAGAACGGCTGCAAAAGCGAGAAACAAAATTTTCTTCATAGGATTGGATGTTTAATTTTTGGATGGGCGAATATAATGTTCAACAATTAAAAAAGTTCCACTTCTTAAAAGAAGTGGAACTTTTGTGGATGTCTACGGTATATCCATATACTTATGAATCTGCAACGAAATCTCCCATTGCTGATTCGCCTTCACATAATCAATCATCAGCGGCAGCATCTCTTTCTCCTTACTCCACTCGGGCTGAAGAAACAATTTGCACGATGGACTTATCTTCGGTTGATATTCTTCTGCCAGGCGGAAATCATTTTTATGAAACACCACCACCTTCAACTCACTTGCTTTCAATAAAGAAGAATCCACAGGCAGTTTAAACCGCTTAGGCGAAACACAAATCCAATCCCAATCGCCACTTATTTCATAAGCCCCCGAAGTTTCCACGTGCGCTTTAATTCCTTTGGCATGAAGTGCCGCAGTTAACGGAGCCAAATCATGCATCATTGGTTCACCACCGGTAACCACACAAATCTTTGCTCCGCTTTGCACCACATGGTTTACAATGTCGCCTACAGGCAGAGCCGCAAACTTTGCCGCATCCCAGCTATCCTTCACATCGCACCACACACAACCTATATCACATCCGCCTATGCGAATGAAATACGATGCCTTACCCTGATGGAAACCTTCGCCCTGAACGGTATAGAAGTGTTCCATTAAAGGAAGCGATGCAGAATATTTAGAAACGGAGCTCATTTATTATAAACCATTTATTGGCGCTGCTAAAAAAAGAAAATCCACCTTCAATGAAAGTGGATTTTCTAAGAACTGGATTAAACACAATCTGAAATCAGATTATTGCTTGCTATAAGTAAGTGTAGCTTTTGGAGTAGAAGTACGGTGTATCTTCAACTCTTTTTTGCTGATAGATTCAATTTCAAAAACGTTGCCGCTCCAAACCAACTGAGATTTTTCGAATACCGAGTAACTGAAATTATTTGCCGTAATAGCTGGAACAAGAAAACCTGTGCAGTTTGTTGTTGTTTTAGTTGTTCCTTCGCAATCACCTTGGTCATTGTCTTTGCAAAGAAAAAATGTAACCAATTCTTCATAAGTGCAACCTACAGCTGGTGTTACTGGTATACCAGAAGCATCCAATTCAGATGTTAATGACCATGTACCGTGCAAGATAGTGAGGGTACTAGCCTCTTTGGTACAAGAAGACATAGTAAACGAAAACGCAACCGCAATGATTGCTACAAGTAAAAACGATTTTTTCATAATGATTTTTGATTAAATAATTGAACGCGAATATATGAACGTATTTAAAAAAACAAATTTTTCGCACGAACAATAAATCCTTAATAATCGGAAGTCGGAAAGGGATACTCTCTTTATTTTTCTACTCTATTCTAAAATCTCCATGCCCTTTATAATAGAGCGTGCGCGTTGAATTGTAGAAGCCATAATACATGCGGTAGTTTTCACTTTTATGAAAAGCTCCCGAGTAACGAAAGTCAAAAGCATTTACAATAGGTCCACCTGTTAGTTTCACCGCTCTGTAATGGAGCAGTTCCAGCTTATTGTTTACCACAGCAATTTTCATAACACAAGCTTTCTCAACCGTAGTGCCTACAATAAAAAGCCCGCCCGAAGGATTAGAACAGGCTGCCGAAACCTGAACATAACCGGTAAGGCTGTCAACAGTAGAAATAGTATCCCTAAAATTGAGAAGCGCGGTTTCTGCACTGGTCCATGTGGCATCATAAGTCCAATCGGTAGTATCTACATTGCCTGTATACAAACACGAAGAATCTGTGACCGTAAAGTTGGAATAGTCAAACGTGGTAGTACTGGAAATTTCTTTTTTGCAGGAAGAAGATTGAACTAAAATAAAAGCTATAACAGCAAGCGCGTAGAAATTCTTCATTTACATTTTTTGATTTTCGGAACTGGGAGCAGTTTTCTTTTTTACAAAACCTGCGGTGTAAACAGTAAAGGTCAAATGATTCATCACCTGCCCTTGCGCCATGGGTTGAAAACCATAACTGAAATCGAACTGACGAATACGCACTCCTAAACCAAACGAAAGCCCCGGCACTCCGCGCTTGGTAGCCAATTTTAATTCCTGCTGACGCAAATGATTGTAAGCAATGTCTATGCGCACTATCTTTTTAATGTTGAACTCCACTCCCACTATCACGTGCCTAAACAGTTTATCGGCAATGTATTTCTTGGGGTTTTTAATTTCTGCTGAATCAGTAAAGAGATTATCGGTTACGTTATCAGCAGGATTGTTGTAGCGAATATCCCAACGGTACAAATCATGAAAAGTTAAATGAAAACGAAAAGGAAGATTCTTAAACCCAAACGATAAACCTGCCTGCAAATCGAAAGGAAGCGGCTCGCGCATTCCTTTATTATATGTTTTGAATTGAGTGCCTATGTTTTTTGCAACGATGCTTGCCGTTACATTATGCGCAGTATCATTAATCATTATGGCTAAATCTGCCGCCATACCTACAGAACTATACTGCGCCAGTTGCGAGTAAATAAACTTGGCATTAGCCCCCACCGAAAACAATTTGCCAAACTGATAACCGTAGCCCGCATAAATATTCATTTCTCCTGCGCTGAATTTTCCTATTTCGTTTCCTTCAACATCGGTTTCTTTAAACTTACCATAAGCAATGTATTGCAAACCAAAACCAAAAGTGCCCGGCACTTTATCGAATCTTCTGCCGTAAGCTACGTTACCAAAGTTTACTCCACCGGGATAAACCACAGTACCAAACGCTGCCTGGGTGTTCATTTTACGATTGAGCGAAGATGGGTTTGCTAATTGCAAATTGATATCGTGGTCGAGAAGAGAAACGTTAGTGCCGCCTAAAGCGGTAATGCGTGCATCGGGCGAAAGCGAAAGAAATTTATAGGTACTTTCGCCACCTATTTGAGCAAACAAAAAGTTTTGGATGAGCAGAATAAAGGTAAAAAACAGTATGCGCTTCAACAGTTTTTGATTTTGGTGCTAATAAACGCAAAGGTTTCGAAATTATTTTGCAGAGCAGAGAGATTATCCCTTCAGCACATCCTTAAATTCAGGCGTTCGCTCAAAAACACTCTTAGCAAAAGGACAAAGCGGAATTATTTTGAGGTTGTTCTTTCGAGCGTATTCAACAGCTTCTGTAACTAATTTTTTACCTGCACCAGTTCCCTTTAATGCTTCACTTACTTCGGTATGGTCAATGATAATTGTGTCTGTTCCAGCTTTTGAAAAAGTCATTTCTGCTAAGCGAACATTGTTTTCTTCTACGTAAAATGCGCCTTTGCTTTCTGTTTGTTCTAGTTGAATCAGCATCAGGAAGGATTGTTACTTGTCTTTCTTTTTAAAATCTCCGCGCTTCCAAGCTCTTATAAACTCAGCCCAGGCAAGCGGATTGAAAATGTTTTGCGGTGGTGTTTGTCCGTAGTAATAAGTTTTAGCAGCTGTTTTACGAAGTGCCATACTGCCTGCTTCTCCTCCATCCATTTCCAGTCGTTCGCCTAATTCAGCTAAACGTTCTCTGTCCATATTCTTTTTAGCACGCTGCAAATCATCATCGGGTAAATGCAAATCAATAAAGGCACGAGGAAACTGTTCACGTCCGCCCCACGGATAAATAATAGTAGTAGGCAAATAGTTTTCGCTCTTCGACATAATTTGAATCACCGAAAACTTATCAAGCTCCAACTTTGCGGGAATAACATAACGCACCGGTGTAAAACCAATGCAGGTAAAATAAAGTGTATCGGCTTCGTGTGCCGCAAAAGAAAAGAACCCATCGGGTCCTGCAGTAGCTACTCTGCCTCTATTAAGAATAGTAATGTGCGTAAATGGAACACCCATCAAGCTATCTGCTGTAAGGGTGTAACCCGAAAATTGAATAAGCCGCTCTTCCTTTTGCGAAAAGGCATTTGTAAAAAATGCAACAGCGAGTAAACTGAGTAAGAGTATTTTTTTCACGAAACGAATTTATCAATCATGAACTCTTTAATGGCGAAATATTGTCCACGCGTTAACGTGATTGAGAATAATTAACAGCCGCCATAAAAAACAAAACCCGCTGACTTACAAAGTCAGGCGGGTTTATAAATGTCAAAATCAGAAACTGATTATGCCACTTTCAATCTTCTGAAAGGTTCTATTTCAATGGCCTTGTCAATTTTCTTCATGCCGAAATCTGTATAGAGCTCTTCCATCGAATAATTTTCTTCCTTCATAAATTTAGGAATTGCGTAAGCAATGCGCTCCAGAATATTATTGATGTCCTGTAACGAATGGTGACGAGTAAGCGTAATGCGCATACCCGAATTCTTCATTGGCACTGTAGGGAACATCATGTGATTGCTAAAGAAACCTTCGTCTTGCAAAAATTTGCAAGTCTTGTAACCTACTTCCTGTTTACCGGTTCCTATATAGAAGATGGGAGTTAACTCATCGTTCACCAATGGAATATTGTACTTAGCGGCAGTTTGCGTAAAGAAAAACATGCGCTCATACAAATCATCCTGCAAAATTTCAATCTCATCGCTCAAGTGAATTTTTGCCGAAGCAATACTTGCACCCAACACAGCCGGTTGAATTGGTCCCGAGAAAATACTTGAACTACCGCAATGCTGAATCAATCTTTTTTGCTCTTCATTATAGAAAGCTAACACACCACCATTACTTCCAAAACCTTTTGCTAGTGAAGAAGTAACAATCATGCGCGGGTGGAAAGGCATTTGACTCAACGCATATCCTCTTCCGTGCTTTCCTGTCCAGCTCATACCATGCGCATCATCTACATACAGATGAAACTCTTCGTACTTATTTAAAAAATCGTTGAGCACACTAAACGGAGCAGTGTCGCCATATATAGAATAGATACTGTCGCACATATACCAAACGCGTTTGTGATTCTGACGCAGAATCTGAATGCGCGTTTCCAATTGGTCCATGTTATTGTGCTTGATAATTTCCGTGTAAACACCTTCGGGTTTCACCATCTGCACTGCATTCTTTACGCTATTATGAACTTGTTGGTCCATAATAATAGCATCATTCTCATCCATAATAGTAGGGATGGTACTGATGTGACCGAGTGAAGTTGTAGGCGCCAGATAAACAGGCTTTCCCATAATTTGCGCAAGCAACTCTTCTAACTCTTCATACAATTTAATAGAGCAGGATGTGCGTGAAGTAGAAAACTGCGTTCCATACTTATGTATGGCTTCAATAGAAGCGGCTTTCATTTTTTCGTTTGTTTCTAAACCCATGTAACTGCAAGAGCTGAAATAAACGTAGTCCTTACCTTTTACTCGTAAGTGCTTACCATCGAATCCATCGAGTTCGTTGACTAAGTGGAGAAGACCGAGTTCGCGCCCTTGTGAGGCAATCTTGTTGATAATTTCTGCAAATTCTTTTTTCATATGTCAGGAGTTTTAGGAAGGCAAATGACGCGTAACAAAACTATTCTTTCATTATCGAAAGACCTGTTTGTTACAAACACTTTCTTGTTTAGTGTGAAAGAAAGATTGGACAGTGAAACATTTACTCAAAAGTGTTTCGCTTAGTGAACTAAATGTGCATAGCGGTGCAAAACATAACCTTGTTCGAATCCTTTACTTCATAACTTTGAGCGTTCATAACCCACGAAAAAAGTTTTAGTGATCAAAAGATTTTTAAGCCTTTTTACCGGTGAGTCATATTGGAAGGAGCGAATGATCTCCGGCCTTGCCCTCACCATGTATGTAGCGGGCAATATCATTGAATATTGTTTCACTGATATCAAAGACCACGACCCTCCTGCTATTTGGGTTACCGCAATTATTCTTTGTATACTGGTAATAGTAATTTCTACTACCAAATGGAAACGCTACACGCCCGATTTTTTTAAAGCAGTAGTAGTTATTATCAATGCACACATCATCTATGTGTATGGAACAAAGACTGCCGCTAAAGCTGAGGAGCAGGCGTTTTATCTCATGTTCAGTTATGCGGTATTTATTATAACG
The DNA here is from genome assembly GCA_947476645.1 of Bacteroidota bacterium. GTDB lineage: Bacteria > Bacteroidota > Bacteroidia > Chitinophagales > LD1 > Bog-950. Next base: position 1,995 of record CANJRM010000115.1, on the reverse strand, counting down.
AGCCAAATGGTGGATAACCGTAAGCAGCTCATTCTTTACACACTTCTTGAAGTTGGCTTTTATGTAGGCATTGTTTTGTTGTTTCTCCATAACCATCCTATGCTGCTCGACCCCTTGCAGCAATTGATGCTGTCGTTGGTGTTGATTGGAAATTTTTTGGTGGGCACTCAGCGCTTGCGACTTACACAGGTTACGGGTGGAAGCAGTTTGCAGTTTAAATCGCTGAGTGAAAACGCGCGTGATATACAAAGTGTAATTACGCCCGATTTAAATTTTATTTATCTCAATCCTGCAGTGCAGGATATTTCGGGGTTCACATTTGCCGAATTGCAGGGCAAAAATTTCTTAAACCTAGTAGCCGATGTAGATAAGGAAAATGTTTCGGCAGTAATTGAACAGTTGAAACAACAGACCGAAGGAAGACAGAGTGTGGAGTATCGCATTAACCTCAAAGACGGAAACATGCTTTGGGTAGAAAGTATTTTCAGTTTGTTCAGACCTGACCCTAACTCACCTAATCAATTAGTTTTTACTGAAACGCGCGACATAGAAGCCCGCAAAATGTTGGAAGCGGAAATTCAACAACAGATGAAGGTGGAAGAAATGTTGATTAAACACTCTAATCAGTTCATCAATGTGGAGCGTTCAGAGATTCAACAGAACATTGATGTGGCGTTAGGTGAATTTGGAAAAATGTTGAAGTCCGAAGGCGTGTTGGTTTATCGCATGCACGGAAAGTTACAGGATGAATTCCGCTCTACCAATCAGTGGTTTGCAAACCCTGATGAAAAATTAAATCATCATTTCAATCTGGTAGTAAAAATAAATCAGCAGTTGTTAGTGTTTCTGCGCGGTATGCGCGGCAGTAAATCTTCGCATGGCAATTTTATTCCTACACCGCAGCTTCATCAAATACAAGTGGTAGATACCGATACCATTGCCGATAAAATGTTTTATCTCATTCCGTTGCAAAGCGGAAACATTGTAAACGGCTTTGTTGTTTTTGTATTTGATGAAAATGTAAGCCAGGTTCAGCGCAGTTTCTTTGGTTTGGTTGGCAACATGATTGCGAGTGCGTTCTCGCGTTTGCGCACCGAGATGAAATTGCACGAGTTGCAATTAACCAACGAATTTATTTTGCGCGCCTTGCCCGATTGGTTGTATATCGTAAACAAGAGTTCAGAATTTACAGGCAGCAACAACTACTCTTCGCTGGAGCCTTACATTGCCGACTATGATTTGATGGGTCGAAGTTTCCGTGATGTATTGCCTCCTGAAACTGCTGAACTTTTCTCCAACGCGTTAGAGCAGGTAATTGAAAATGATATGCCTACCGGTTTTGAATTTTTCGATACCACGATCAAGAAAGGCAAATATTTCAAAGTTATTATAGCTCCGTTCAAAGCAAATGAGTATCTCATTATCATTCGTGATATCACCGACTTGAAAGAAGCACAAAACGAAATTGCAAGCAAGGCGCGCAAACTTGAATTGTCAAATAAAGAGCTCGAAGAGTTTGCTTATGTAGTGAGCCATGATTTGAAACAACCTACCAAAACCATTGTATCGTATTTGCAATTGCTCAAGAAAAAACATGCTGCTGCATTCAATGAAGAAGCGATGGAGTTTGTCAACTACTCTATTGAAGGTGCAAACAAAATGACCGTGTTGATTGGAGACATCCTCAACTACGCGCGCATGGAGCAGGATTTAGTTATTAATCCTGATGTTGATTTCAACAATATGGTGACCAAGGTTTGCGGTGTGCTGAAAGACCACCTCGAAAAGAACAACGCTACTGTTACCATAGGTCCTCTACCAAAGGTATCTTGTAACGAAGTAATGATTGGTGAGATATTCCAAAACCTGATTGAGAACGGGATTAAATACAACCTGAGCGAAAAGAAAACTGCAGATATTAGCGCTATTGAACATCCAACCGAGTGGGAGTTTATTATTAAAGATAACGGTATCGGGTTCGACCAAAAAGATGCT
>CANJRM010000114.1 GCA_947476645.1 Bacteroidota bacterium | reverse complement strand
GTGGACCTGGTGGGAATCGAACCCACGTCCGGATAAGTTGACGATAAACTTTCTACATGCGTATCTACTTATTGGTTTTCGTAAACAAGCCGCATAAGCAGCCCTCCAACTTGTTTCTTACATCCGTTGTTCATACATCGTAAAGGGGATGAAACTTTACGAGTACGTTACCAGGTTTTGTTTGTCAGTGCGCTGTGTATGGTACCTCAAGCACAGGACAATTGGTTGTTAATCTCTAAGATTAAGCAGCCATAGCGTATGAATATTCGCCATTTAAAACTGTTTGTAAGATGGATTATCGTGGTATCAAACACCCACGGCACGCGGGTTTACCTGCAAGGCTTCCCGTCAATTCCAATCAGGCCCGTTTGAGAAATGCGGAATGCTGAATTCAGATTTCGCCCGCCCGACTGAACGTCAATCGTTCGTATGGGGAATGAAATACGAAAAAGCACTGCACAAATCTACTTTCAAAGAACAGGGCAAAGATAGCAAATGCTCTGCCATTAACCGCTAACAGCAACAATGGCAGGCTTAAATTTCTACTTTTGGCACTTATGAAGATTGGAATTTTAAAAGAAACCAAAACACCGCAAGATAACCGCGTTCCGCTTACACCCTCGCAGTGTGCAATACTGAAAGAAGAAAATCCGGAGATGGAAATTTATGTGCAAAGTTGCACTTACCGCTGCTATACCGATGATGAATACCGCTATCAGGGCATTGAAGTTAAAGAAGATTTGAGTGACTGCGATGTGCTGCTTGGCGTAAAAGAAATTCCGGTTGAGTATTTAATTCCGAACAAGACTTACTTCATTTTTTCACATGTTATTAAAAAGCAACCGCATAATCGCAAACTGTTGCAGGAGGTGCTTGAAAAAAACATACGACTAATTGATTGGGAAACGCTCACCGATGAAAAAGGCAAACGCTTAATTGCATTTGGACGTTGGGCGGGAATTGTGGGAGCATATCACGCCATTCGTATGATTGGTTTGGGAACAAAAACATTTACGCTTAAGCAAATGAGTGAGTGCCACAACTTTAAAGAAGCGCAGGAAGAGTTTGCAAAGATTAAACTGCCTAAGCTCAAGATTGTTTTAACCGGCACTGGTCGTGTTTCGAACGGAGCCGCCTTTCTTTTGAATCTGTTGCTCATCAAAAAGGTTTCTCCTTACAATTTCTGTTACAACGAGTTCGATGAAATTGTTTATACACAACTGACCAGTGGTGATATGTATCATCGTAAAGGCGCAGAAAAATTTGATCGCGATGATTTTCATAAACATCCCGAGCTATACAAATCGAATTTTTATCCGTTTACCAAATCGGCAGAAATTATGATTAACGGTGTTTACTGGGATAAACGCATTCCCGTTTTCTTTACTGCCGAAGAAATGAAAGCAAAAGATTTTCGCATAAAGCAGATTTCCGATATTACATGCGATGTTGCTCCTTCCTCTGTTCCTTCCACCATTCAAACATCAAGTATTGAAAATCCTTATTACGGTTATGATGCTCAAACCGGAAAAACAACCGAGCCTTTTCTCGAAAACGTAATTGATGTAATGGCAATTGATAATCTTCCTAATGAATTACCGCGTGATGCATCGGAAGATTTTGGAAACATGCTCATGAGCCGTATTCTTCCTGAGCTCAAGAAACCCGAATCAGCACTAATAAAAAAAGCCACCATTGCAATCAACGGTGGCTTAACTGAAAATTATTTATACCTACTTGACTACAGTAGGGGGTGAAGTAAACACAAAATAGACCTTACTGATTGGTAACGGACTTTGATAAATATTCGTTTGCACGTCTGTGGCATTAGTTCCTGCCTGCACACGTGTTCTCACATTGTCGGTAATGAGTGGAATAGAAAATGTTCCGTCTATTGCGGTAAAACCCGATTGACCAGCTCTCCATACTCCGGTACTTTGATCCCAATAACTCACGCGCACCTGCACTCCGCCTTTAGGTTTGTTAGTTACAAAATCGGTAGCAAGCACTGTAGTGGTGGTAGCACCGCCCATTGAATCCATATACAGCACATGGGGCGAAGCATCGCTTACTGCCTGCTGTACAGTTTGGCTTTTCAAATTTCCAAGGTAATCGTGAACTTTGTGCCAGCGATAAGCAAAGAAAAGTGTGGTGGCAGTCAAAAATAAAATCAGAGCATTTTTAGGTTGTAATAATTTACCTTCCATAATAATTTAGTTTTGGGGTGATTAAATATTTTTACTAAAGGTAATTCCGCATTTCTATTTACCAAATTTATTTTTTTGAACTCTGTTTATGACCATCCCTAAAAGCCAAAACATTACCCTCGAAAATATATCGCTTTCAGCTGCCGATGAATTGAATGCCCTGGCAAAAAAACATTTGCTTACAGATTTAAAAGCGGCTGAACACACGCTTAAAGAAGCCGACAATATTTCAAGAAAACTGAATTACGAAAAAGGAATAGCCGAAGCCGCACGAAGTTTTGCGCACATAGCCATGGCACAAAACCGAACGGCCGATGCGTTTCAGTTTATTAAAGAAGCATTAGCTCTTTTTCAAAAAATAAATTTCGAAAAAGGAATTGCCATGTCGCTAAACGATTTGGGCAATATCAATTTCAAAATTTCCGATTACACCAAAGCATCGAAATATTATTTCGAATCGTTGCAACTCAAAGAAAAACTAGGCGACAAAAAAGGCGCAGCCAACACCTTGCTTAACCTGGGTTCAGTTTATCAAAAGCAGAATAATTACGCAAAAGCAGTTATCACCTACAAACGCTCGTTACGCATAGCTCAGCGTTTAAAAGAACAAAGCCTTGTTGCTTCGGTTGAAAATAATTTGGGTGAAATACTGATTGCGCAAAGAAAGTATGGGCATGCGCTCAAGCATCTTGAAATAGCAGCCGAACTGAGTTTGAAAACAGGAGACAAAATAAAACTGGCTTGCGTTTACAATAATATTGGAAGTGCCTGGATGCTTTTGCACAACAATACAGAAGCTATGAATGCTTTCAGTCATTGCGTAAACATCAGCAAAACAGAAAAACTGAAAGTTGAATTCTATTCTGCTTCTATTAATATGGCAGAGGTTCTTATCAGGCAAAAGAAATATACAGAAGCTGAAAAAATGCTATTGCCTGTAGTAGCAGAATGCAAGAAGCAGGATAACAAACATATTCTCCAAAGGGCTTACGGTAAAATGTCGGACCTATACGCCTCACAAAAAAAATATCAGAAAACAATTCGTTTCTACAACCTTTCAAATAGAATCCAATTGCAATTACTGAACGAAGAGAATATTCGGCAGACAAATGAATTGAGTATAAGATTCGATGTGCAGCAAAAAGAAAAAGAAGCAGAAATTTTTCGTTTGAAGAATGTAGAAATGAAAAGTATGCTCAGTAAACTGAATGACGAAAAGAAACGTTCAGACAATTTGCTCAAAAACATTCTTCCTGTAAAAGTTGCAGAAGATTTAAAAGCACATGGCAAATCACCTGTGCAGTATTTCGAATCGGTTAGTGTAATGTTTGCCGATATAAAAGACTTTACTGTTTTCAGTCAAACACTCTCTCCCGAAGAATTGGTAAAGGAGTTAGACTACTGCTTCATGAAGTTTGATGAAATCATTGACAAATACGGAATCGAAAAGATAAAAACCATTGGCGATGCTTACCTGTGCGCAAGCGGTTTGCCTATTAAAAAGCGGGGACATGCCCTCAGGATTGTAAGTGCAGCAAAAGACTTTTTAGCTTTTATAGCCGAACGGAAAACAGAAAAAGAAATGCGAAACGAACCGGCATTTGAAATAAGAATAGGTATTCATTCGGGACCTGTAATTGCCGGTATTATAGGCACCAAAAAATTTGCTTACGATATTTGGGGTGATACTGTAAACACCGCAGCACGAATGGAGCAAAGCAGCGAAGAAGGCAAAATAAATATTTCAGATACCACCCATCAATTGATAAAACATAAAATCAACTGTGCTTACCGCGGCAAAATTGCAGCTAAAAACAAAGGAGAAATTGACATGTATTTTGTCAATGATTGATTTGTTCAAAAATAAATGCTCCAAAACTTTCAATTTAAACTTCGCAGAATAATTTTGGCGCGGCTTAAAGCAAAACTCTTATGCAAAATTCAGTTCTTATAACATCCTCCATCGGCAAAAAATTAATCATGGGGCTGACGGGACTTTTCCTCATCTTCTTTTTAGTTGTCCATGCCTCTATTAACGGATGTATCTGGTTCAACGATGGCGGCAAAACATTCCTTTATTACGCTCATTTCATGGGAACCAATTTTCTGGTTCACATTGCCGAGTTTGGTTTGTTTGCAGGTTTAATCCTTCATATTGTTGACGGGCTTTTACTCTGGAAACAAAACCGCGATGCACGTCCGGTTAAGTATTCTTATAGTGTTGTTCCTGAAAAAAGCAAATGGTATAGCCGTAGCATGGGAATCCTCGGAACTTTAATTCTTTTCTTCCTCATCGTTCACCTCCGCAATTTCTGGGGACCAAACAGATTAAATCAAATTACTACCGGTGAAGAGTTGAATCTGTTCGACCGTATGCAGGAAGACTTCAACAACCTTTGGATGGTGTTGCTTTATGTGGGAGGTTGCTTCTCTCTCTTCTGGCATTTGCTGCATGGTTTTAAAAGTGCTTTCCAAAGTTTAGGATTGAACAACGTGAAATACAATCAGGCAATTGAAATTGCAGGAACTGCTTTCGCCATTATTGTTCCTCTTGTTTTTGCTTTGATGCCTATCAGTTTTTACTTCCACTTAGTTCATTAATCTTTCAACATTCAAGATATGTCAGAATTAAATTCAAAAATTCCCGAAGGGCCACTGGCAGACAAGTGGAACAACTATAAGGAACATGCTAAGCTGGTGAACCCGGCTAACAAGAGAAAGTTAGAGGTGATTGTAGTAGGAACCGGTCTTGCCGGTGCGGCTGCTGCGGCTTCTTTAGCTGAGTTGGGTTATCAAGTAAAAGCATTTTGCTTTCAGGATTCGCCAAGACGCGCGCACTCGATTGCTGCGCAAGGCGGTATTAATGCTGCAAAGAATTACAAGAACGATGGCGACTCTGTTTTTCGTTTGTTCTATGATACGATTAAGGGAGGTGACTTCCGCGCTCGCGAAGCAAACGTTTATCGTTTGGCAACAGAATCGAGAAATATTATTGACCAGTGCGTGGCGCAAGGCGTTCCTTTTGCGCGCGAATACGGGGGCTTGTTAGATAACCGTTCGTTTGGTGGTTCGCAGGTTTCCAGAACTTTTTATGCGCGCGGGCAAACCGGTCAGCAGTTATTGTTGGGCGCTTACGGTGCCTTAGAAAGACAAATTGGTTTAGGCAACGTGAAGATGTATTCGCGTCATGAGATGGTGGAAGTGGTGACTATTGAAGGAAAGGCACGCGGTATTATTGCGCGGAATTTAATTACTGGTGAACTCGAAAGATATTTTGGTCATGCAGTAATTCTTGCCACAGGTGGTTACGGAAACGTTTTCTTCCTTTCTACCAATGCCATGGGAAGTAATGTTACCGCTGCATGGAAAGCACATAAGAAGGGAGCTTACTTCGCTAACCCTTGCTATACTCAAATCCACCCGACCTGTATTCCGGTTACCGGAGATTACCAGTCGAAGCTGACTTTGATGAGTGAATCGCTTCGTAATGACGGACGCGTTTGGGTTCCTAAAACAAAGGAAGATGCCAAGGTAATTCGTGAGGGAAAGAAAACTGCTGTTGATATTAAAGAAGAAGACCGCGATTATTATTTGGAGCGCAAATATCCTTCGTTCGGAAATCTTTGTCCGCGTGATATTGCTTCGCGTGCGGCTAAAGAAGCTTGCGATGACGGACGTGGTATTGTTCCATCAGGCTTAGGTGTGTTCCTTGATTTTGCTGATGCGATTAAACGTTTAGGCGTTGAAGTTGTAAAAGCCCGTTATGGTGAGTTGTTCCCGATGTATCAGAACATCACGAACGAAGATCCGTTGAAAACACCAATGAAAATTTATCCTGCTGTGCACTACACCATGGGCGGTCTTTGGGTAGATTATGAATTGATGACTTCTGTTCAAGGTCTTTACTGTTTAGGTGAAGCTAACTTCAGCGACCACGGTGCTAACCGTTTGGGTGCTTCTGCTTTAATGCAGGGATTGGCTGATGGTTACTTCGTTATTCCTTATACCATCGGAAATTATTTGTCGTCAGAAATATTTGTGAAACCGATTCCGACTGACCATCCGGCTTTTCTGGAAGCGGAAAATGAAGCAAAGGCAAGAGCAGAGAAATTGATTGGAACAAAAGGAAAGAAAACCGTTGATGATTTCCATAAAGAACTTGGAAAGATTATGTGGGAGTATTGCGGAATGGCAAGAACTGCCGAAGGCTTAACGCATGCGCGCAAGTTGATTCAGGATTTACGCAAAGAGTTTTGGAGCAACGTAAATATTCCGGGTTCGTTAGATGAATTCAATCCGGAATTTGATAAAGCGGGACGTGTTGCAGACTTTATTGAGTTAGGCGAGTTGATGGTTATTGACGCGCTGAACAGAAATGAAAGTTGTGGTGGTCACTTCAGAACTGAGTACCAAGATGCTGGAGAAGCAAAACGTGACGATGCCAACTTTGCATACGTATCTGCTTGGGAACACACTACTGTTGATGCCGACCCTGTGTTACACAAAGAAAATTTAGTTTATGAAAACATTCAGTTGCAAGTTCGTTCATACAAATAAAAATTTGACACGATGAAATTTAATCTAAAAGTATGGCGTCAGAAAAACGCTAAAGCACAAGGCAAATTGGTGGACTACACAATCGACAACATCAATGCCGATATGAGTTTTCTGGAAATGGTGGATGTGCTGAACGATAACCTTACGCGCAAGGGCGAAGACCCTATTGCATTCGACCACGATTGCCGCGAAGGTATTTGCGGTATGTGCTCGATGTATATCAGCGGACGCGCACACGGCCCGCACCATGCAGCAACTACTTGTCAGCTTTACATGCGCAGCTTTAAAGATGGCGATACTATTTATGTAGAGCCTTTTAGAGCCGGTGCGTTTCCTATTATTAAAGATTTAGTAACTGATAGAAGTGCCTTCGACCGCATTATTGCCAAAGGAGGTTTTGTATCGGTAAATACCGGACAAGCACAGGACGCTAACAACTTACCGGTAGATAAAGCCGATGCAGAAAAAGCAATGGACGCTGCCGCTTGTATTGGTTGCGGTGCTTGTGTAGCAGCTTGTCCGAATAGTGCAGCTATGCTTTTTGTTTCAGCAAAGATTTCTCAGCTTGCTTTATTGCCACAAGGCGGACCGGAAAGAAACAACCGCGCCATTAACATGGTGAACCAAATGGATGAAGAAGGTTTTGGTAACTGCACCAACATTGGTGCTTGTGAAGCTGAATGTCCGAAAGAAATTAAGCTGACAAATATTGCGAGAATGAATCGTGAATACTTAGTAGCTTCTCTGATTAATGAGTAAGTAATTTGAAGTTTTCGCTGTAAAACCTTTTACATGCACAATCCCTGAATTCAGCGTATTCCTAGAAACAAATCTTTTACTCATGATGATACGGCTCCTTATTAATAATGGTAAATGCCCTATACAACTGCTCTAAGAAAATAGCGCGTATAATCTGATGCGAAAAAGTCATTTTCGATAAACTCAGTTTGGCGTTAGAGCGTTTGTAAACATCTTCGCTAAATCCAAATGCACCGCCCACTACAAAACAAATTTTCTTGTGGCTTTGGTTGAAAAGATTTTCGAGATACGCGGCAAACTGAACTGAGGTTTGTTCCTTGCCTTTATCATCTAACAGAATTACAAAATCAGTACCCGCTATTTTTTTGAGAATCAATTCTCCTTCCTTCTGCATCAGTTTTTGCTTGTCGTTTATTTTAAGCGAAGAAGTTTCCACTACAATTTCTTCGGCTTTGTGATAGCGGTTAATGCGTTTTAGATAGTCGCCCGTAATGTTTTTTATTTCGGCCGAAGAAGTTTTGCCTACCACAATAAAATTTATTTGCATGAAGTGAAAATAAATTTTACCAATGAAAACCACCCTTTAAACAGGTCAATTGTCATAGAATTGTCAAAATTGAGTTGTGGAAAATGTGCAAATACTAATCTTAAGATAAGCGCGTTTATAGCGTAATGTTTGCTGAAAGTGAAGCTAAAATTAAAGTATCTGATTTTTGGAATTCAAAATTTTGAAAAGAGAAAATAAGAAATACTTTTACGCCTCGCTGAAAAAACGCACAATAATTATCATCACTAAAAAACAAAAAACAAAATGAGTAGTCAGTCAAAACAAACTCAGAAAAAAAGCGATTTCCCTTGGGCAATTGTGGTTATTCTATCATCACTGGTAGTATCTGAAATTATTTTCCATTTCGTATTCGGTGCACGTTCGCACTTTATGGATGACATGCGTAAAGACCCTATGCCGGGCGATTACTTTGGTACTGTTTACAAAGGAGGTTTCATCGTTCCTATATTGATGACGATGTTGCTTACAGTGTTTACTTTCTCTATTGAAAGATTTTTGACCATCAGCAAAGCAAAAGGAAATGGTTCATTGGAATCGTTCCTTCAAAAAGTAAAAACACTTCTTCATGCTAATGATGTGAATGGTGCTATTGCAGAATGCAATCGCCAAAAAGGTTCTGTTGCCAATGTGGTAGTAGAAGGCTTGCACAAATATCAGGAAATGGATAAGAGCACTTCTTTCACGCTTGAGCAAAAAGTTCAACACATTCAACAAGAAATTGAAGAAGCTACTTCGCTTGAATTACCAAGCTTAGAAGCAAACCTTCCAATTCTTGCCACTATCGCTTCGGTAGCTACACTCGTAGCCCTTCTCGGAACGGTATTGGGTATGATTCGTGCCTTCGCAGCGCTTGCAGTAGCAGGTAACCCTGACCCGGGGGCTCTTTCTGCGGGTATCTCTGAAGCCCTTATCAATACCGCTATCGGTATCGGAACATCAGCTCTCTCTGTAATTATGTATAACCTGTTTACCGGTATGATTGATAAACTCACTTACGGTATTGACGAAATTGGTTATTCTATTGCGCAGACTTTTTCTGCTACCAGAAAATAATTTCAGAAGCAAAATTAAAACTGCATTATGCCGAAAGTAAAAATACCTCGTAAAAGCACCATAGTTGACATGACCGCCATGTGCGATGTGTCGTTTCTGTTGCTTACTTTCTTTATCCTTACGGCAAAGTTTAAACCGCAGGCTGTAGTAGCAGTTGACGTTCCGTCTGCCCGCTCTACAAAGGCTGTTGACAATGCTATAATTATTACGGTTAATACAGAGGGTAAAGTGTTTGTTTCTTTAAAGGAGAAACAACTTCGTTATGCTATGCTCGAAAAAATAACCGAGATGTCAGGTTCGCATTATCCTGGTTTAAGTGACCTTACCCCGGCACAGAAAGAGTTTTTCTCACTCACCGAAACATGGGGAACGCCAATTGAAGACCTTAAACGGGTAACAACCATGACAGGAACTCAGTTGAAAGAATATCAGGAAAAACAAATGCCGGGTATTCCTTGCGACTCGCTTAACAACCAGTTAGGTGATTGGGTAAATGCAGCTCGTTATGCCACCGGTGGTGATATTCAAATTGGTATTAAAGGCGATAAGAATTCGAACGTGGAATATGTGAAGAACGTTATTAAGCGATTGACTGATAAAGATATTCACCGTTTTATTCTCATCACTTCATTAGCAGCAGGTGGCGAAGCACCGGCAACACCTGAAGCAGATAAGCCGAAGTAGAAAATTTATTAAACTAAAAAGGGAATAACATGGCACAAATGGAAGCCCCCGCAGGAGGCGGGAAACATGATGGTGGAGTCCGCTCCAAAAAACTGTCAACGCGAGTTGACCTTACTCCCATGGTTGACTTGGCCTTTTTGCTCATTACGTTTTTCATGCT
>CANJRM010000113.1 GCA_947476645.1 Bacteroidota bacterium | reverse complement strand
TGTTTTAGTTCCTGTTGAATTTTTTTAGGCAACCCGCTTACTACTTCATCGTAACTGTGGTCAATCATCCAAAGCAGTTCTTTGCGGGGAATATTTCCGGTGTCAAAGTAAACACTATTCCACATCTTTTTGTTCATGTGGTAGCCGGGTTGTATGTCGAAGTACTTTTCACGATACTCTTCTACCAGTTCTATATTCATTTTTAAGTTGCAGCGAAAGGGTGTTTCGTTCAAACTCGTGAGCAAAAACATTTTCTCCATTACCTTGAACACCAATACACCTTCACCAAACGGAAAACCCTCGGTTACTCCTTTTTTAGCAAGGCAATAGTTGCGCACCTCTTCTACGTTCATACACCCTTACTCATAATCTTATCTGAAAAAGCGCTAAAGTCTTTGAGCGAACGCTCTAAATACTTCTTTCTAACGGCTGGCAAATTCAGCTCTTCTAACGGATTGAAGTTCTTATCAACGAATTCAAAGATTGGTTCACTTCCTTTTTTGGTAACGGGTGCATACATCCAGTTGCCTGCGCGCTGCACAAACCGTTTGTCCCCTTCTATAAACGCTACCTGATTGTATTTATACTTCTGCATAGTCTGGTCTTCGTTGTTATACCAAAAGCTTTGCAAGACAGGTAAATTGTTTTCTGCTTCGCGAAGCAGCGTGCCGCCTTCGTTATCTAAACCACAGCTATTCAAAATTTCGTGGTGCATGAAACGAGAGCTTACGTTGTAATCTTTTGTTTCGGCTTTTTTGTTTTCGTGGTCGAGCCAGAAAAGAGGAACTTTATTTCCTCCATCGGTTACATTACTGAAATGATATTGCCAGCCCTGGTCACCAAAGTTATCGCCATGGTCGCTGCAAAAAACAATAAGGTTGTCTTTACCATCGTGCATTTCGCGACAAAAATTATTCACATCATCGCGAATCAGTTTCCATGCAAGTTGTTGCTTGGTGCGCAACAAATCCAAATCGGCTTGCTTCACCACTCCTTTATCGTTCTTCAAAAAACTTTGCGAAAGAAAATGAAACAGAATTTTCCATTCATGAATTTTGCCGAGCAAGGTTTTGTTCATGAGCGTAAACGTATCGGCAATGTGATACGGGTAATGCGTTTCCATCAAATTAATGAACATGAAAACACCTTGACCTTTCGCGTTGTTTTCTTCAATCAATTGTTTCGCCTTGAAAAAAGAATCATGCGAAGTTTTTTGCGCCCAGATAATTCCCTGACGTAAATCTTCACTTGCCTTATCAAAGAACTGGTCTTTGGGTTTAAGAATTAATTTGCGAACGCGCGGACGGTTAAGCGCCAACACCGTTTGCAAAAGCCAGCGATGTTTTGTCGGGGTGAACTGCCATGTTTTATGAACCTCATCAAAATCTTTGCTCACGTTAAATATATCGGTGGTTACGCTGTTAGCAGTAACCATGATAGGTTTGTAGTTGGCTACTTTTAGTTTACCTGCCAATGAAGGCACATCATCTTTAAACCAGCGGCTTTGTGAAGTAGTGCCGTGCTCATGCGGCATCATTCCGGTGAACATACTCGTGGTAGCCGGTAAAGTCCAACAGGCAGCAGAGCGCGCATTCGAAAACTGAATGCCGTTGTTTTCCAAATACGGAACTCCCGGACCACCATCGCGGTAGACTGCATCGTAGCGCAAGCTGTCGGCTACTATTAAAATTACGTTGCGGGGTTTTGCCACTTACTGAACTTTGGGGTGGCGAATGTATGCGTATAAACTGAAAAGCGAAATCGGAAATAGTAAATTTCCATGGCGAAAATTACGTAACAAAGAATGTTGAATTCAGAATGCGGAATGCGGAATTGAAATACAGTTATGTGCATCCGATTTCCCAATAACCCAATTACCTAATGTCCCAATACCCTTTAAAAAATAAATTTGCCTTCGTGAATTTTTTCCGCCATCCTTCTTTCCTTTCGTTTTTAAAAGCGTTGGTTTTTATTCTGTTGTGTTGGTTCATTGCCGACCGTTTGTTTTTGCGAAATGATTTTAAAACACAGTGGAATTTTTTTCTTCAAAATATAAAGCCGCAAAATTTTTATCTGCTTCTGCTTGCAGTTTTGCTTATGCCTTTGAACTGGACTTTAGAAACATGGAAATGGAAAATCCTCATTCAATCGAAATCAAGTTTCGGAAACTTGTTGAAAGGAATTATTGCGGGTATTACACTCGGTTTTGTTACACCTGCGCGCAGCGGAGAGTTTATAGGCAGAGTAATGTATTTAGAGGAAGATGATAAGGCGAAAGTTTTTTACCTGAGTTCCATTGGCGGCATTGCGCAGAGTGTGGCAACACTGATGGCAGGAGTTTTTTTTGTAGCACTTTGGCGAACTGATGCGCTGTTGATTGGTTTGACGATTGGAGTGGGTGTGGCTTTTATGCTCGTTTATTTCCGCTTCGATTTTTTCAATCGGTTTATTTCATCTATCCCATTTCTTCAAAAATATAATCTGGTTATTGACAATGATGCCTTGCCCGAAATTGATGTGCAGCTCAAGGTGTTGTTGTTTTCGTTCGTTCGACTGGCAGTTTATTTGTTGCAGTATGTTTTGTTGTTGCTGTTTTTTGGTGTAGGCGATAATTTTTTTGCGTTGGTGGTTCACACAGGAGTTTTTTTAGTAGCACTTACGTTTTCTCCTCTGTTGCCTTTTCTCGATTTCAGTTATAGAGGAAGTCTGGCGCTTTATATTTTCAGCAATTTTTCGAACAACATTATTGGCATATTGAGTGCAGTAACTTTTGTATGGCTGCTCAATTTGGTTTTGCCGGCAGTGATTGGTTATTTCTTTATTTTGAAAAAGAAAACGGTATAGCATGAACTTCTCTGACGAATATTTTATGAGGCTGGCTTTGAAGGAAGCCGTGTACGCTTTTGAAGAAGATGAAATACCTGTGGGTGCTATAGTAGTGGCGGGTAACCGCATTATAGGTAAGGGTTATAACCAAACCGAAAAGCTGAAAGATGTAACGGCTCATGCCGAAATGATAGCCATTACCGCTGCCGCCAATTACCTTGGCAGTAAATTTTTAGAGGACTGCACTATTTATGTAACACTTGAGCCCTGCCTCATGTGCGCCAGTGCTATTATGTGGGCGCGTGTGAGTCGTTTGGTTTTTGGCGCTTACGATGCCAAGGCAGGTTATACTTTAACGCAAGGCAGAGTGCTTCATCCTAAAACAGAAGTAACTCACGGCATATTGAAAGATGAATGCGGGCTTTTGCTAACAGAGTTTTTTAGGGAGAAGCGAGAGAAATAAGAGTTTGCTTTGATAAAGTGGAAATGTAAATACAAGTTTTACTTTCGCACCCTCAACAATCATTTTCTAAAAACTAAAAACAAAATACAATGGCTTTTACACTACCGGCTTTGCCTTACGCGCTTAATGCGCTCGAACCACATATTGATGCGCGCACTATGGAAATTCACCATGGCAAGCACCACAATGCTTATGTAACTAATTTAAATGCTGCGCTTGCAGGCACCGAATGGGAAAGCAAGTCGCTTGAAGAAATTCTCGCGAATATTTCCAAACTGGCACCGGCAGTTCGCAACAATGGTGGCGGACACTGGAACCACTCTTTCTTTTGGCAAATTATGGGAGCGCATGAAGGCGGTGCTCCAACTGGCGCGCTGGCAGAAGCCATCAATAATTCGTTTGTATCATTCGATAATTTCAAAGCAGAATTTACCAAAGCCGCTACTACACGTTTTGGTTCGGGCTGGGCTTGGTTAGTGGTAAGCGGAGGAAAGTTAGTAATTACATCTACTCCTAATCAGGACAATCCATTGATGGATATTGCAGAAGTAAAAGGCACACCTATTCTTGGTTTAGATGTTTGGGAACATGCTTACTACCTGCACTATCAAAACCGCAGACCCGATTATATCACCGCTTTCTTCAACGTTATCAACTGGGCTGAAGTAGCAAAACGTTTTGCTGAAGCGAAGTAACAGTTCGCGGTTCACGGTTCGCAGTTTACAGTTTGATGGTAACTTCAAACTGTAAACTGTATTACCACTAACTACTCTCTATTAACCATTCACTTTTTCAATGTCCACCAAGCATACTTCTTACCCTAAAGACAAAATCAATATTCTCCTGCTCGAAAACATAAGCGATGTTTCGGTAGAAGAATTTAAAGAAGCGGGCTATGTAACTGTGCGCAAACTCAGCGGTGCTTTAAGCGAAGCTGATTTGATGCGCGAAATAAAAGATGTGCACTTGCTAGGCATTCGCAGTAAAACTTTGGTGACTGAAAAGGTTTTAGCCAAAGCGAACAAGTTGCTTGCGATTGGTTGTTACTGCATTGGAGTGAATCAGGTAAACATGAAAGCTGCCACCGAAAAAGGAATTGCGGTTTTCAATGCACCTCATGCAAACACAAGAAGCGTTGCCGAATTAGTAATCGGACTTTCTGTAATGCTTATTCGCAGAATTACAGATAAGAACAAAGCGGCTCATGAAGGCATCTGGCAAAAAGATGCCAAAGGAAGTTTTGAGCTTCGCGGAAAAACGCTGGGCATCGTTGGCTACGGAAACATTGGTTCGCAGGTAAGTGTAATGGCAGAAGCATTGGGAATGGATGTGGTTTATTTTGATGTGGAATCGAAACTTCCTCACGGAAACGCCAAGCAGGTTCGCTCGCTCAAAGATTTATTGAAGCGTTCGAATATTGTAACGTTGCACATTCCAAGCGAAGCATCTACTCGCAATTTGATTAATGCCGAAACGCTTGCTTTCATGAAGCGCGGAAGCATACTTATTAACTATAGTCGTGGCGATGTGGTGGATTTGGATGCGTTGAAAAATGCATTGCAAAGCGGACAACTTTCAGGCGCAGCCATTGATGTTTTTCCTGAAGAGCCCGAAAAGAACGGAGCAAAGTTTTCTACCGTGTTACAAAATCTTCCGAATGTAATTCTCACGCCACACATTGGCGGCTCTACCGAAGAAGCGCAGTTGAACATTGGTTTAGATGTAACTTCCAAACTGCTGAACTATTTAGAAAGAGGAAGCACCACAGGTTCGCATTCGGTGCCGCAATTGAATTTACAGTTGCAGGCAAAAACACATCGCATCCTTCACATTCATAAAAACGTGCCGGGTGTGTTGGGTGAAATCAACTCCAAACTTTCTTCGCACAACATCAACATCCTCGGGCAGTATTTAAAAACCAACGATGAGATTGGTTACGTAGTTCTTGATGTCGACACTGCCTTATCGAAAGAAGCATTCGGTTTGCTCAAAGAAGTAAAGAGCACCATCAAGGTCAGAATGCTGTATTGAAACTATACCGCAGACTATTTTAATTTCGGCACACTAAAAGCAAACGACACTTCGTTATTATAGCAAACCTGTTTTATGGAAATCGCAAACGCCCTTCTCGAAATTCTCAAATACACCTTGCCGGCACTCATTGTGTTTCTTACTGCATATTTTCTGCTTACTAAATACTTGCAGAAGGAAGCAACCGCAAAGGTCATTGAATTAAAACTGAATCGTGATAAAGAAATGATGCTGCTGCGTTTGCAGGCGTATGAACGCTTATCGCTTTTTTTAGAGCGCATTAATTTTCTCTCGGTTATTTCAAGAGTACGAACACCCGATATGCTGGCGAGCGAACTACAATATGCGATGGTAAAAAACATTCGCGAAGAGTTTGAGCACAATCTCTCTCAGCAGATTTATGTTAGCAGCGATGCATGGAATTTAATTGTACAGGCAAAAGAAGAAATGACCAAGACGGTGAATCTCTTCGGCACGCAACTGCCTTCCGATGCAAGTGCAGGGCAGTTTATCAATGCCCTCTTCACCGGAATACAAAGTGCCAACATGCCTTTACCTACAGAACATGCGCTTGAGTTTTTGAAAGCGGAATGCCGCCAATTGTTTTAAGATTTCAGAAGCATGAAAAAATTCACCACCGATAGCGGAATAGAAATTCAAAGAGTTTACTCTTTATACAAAGGCGAAGTAGGCGAACCCGGTAAGTTTCCTTTTACCCGCGGTGTTCATTCCGAGATGTATCGCAGCAAGTTATGGACCATGCGCCAGTATGCCGGTTTCTCCACTGCCGAAGAAAGCAACAAACGTTATCACTATTTATTAAGTCAGGGGGTTAGCGGTTTAAGTGTGGCGTTCGATTTGCCTACACAAATAGGTTACGATAGCGACCATGCACTTGCCGAAGGCGAAGTAGGAAAAGTAGGAGTGGCTATTGATTCACTGGAAGATATGGAAGTTCTCTTTCAGGGAATTAAACTGGAAGATGTTTCCACTTCAATGACGATTAACTCTACCGCTTACATTCTTCTCTCTTTATATATAGCTCTCGCAAAAAAGCAGGGAGCTGATTTGAAAAAAATATCAGGCACTATTCAAAATGATATTCTGAAAGAATACGCGGCACGCGGCACTTATATTTATCCGCCAAAGCCAAGCATGAAAATTATTACCGACATTTTTGAATACTGCAATACTGAAGTGCCGAAGTGGAACACGATTTCAATTTCCGGTTATCACATTCGCGAAGCAGGTTCAACGGCAGTGCAGGAAATTGCGTTTACCCTCAGTAACGGAAAAGCATATTGTCTGGCTGCACAGAAAAAAGGATTAGACATTAATAAGTTTGGTCAGCGGCTTTCATTCTTCTTCAACGCGCACAATAATTTTTTTGAAGAGGTAGCGAAGTTCCGTGCGGCAAGAAGAATGTGGGCGAAGATTACAACAGACTTAGGTGCTACTGATGCAAAAGCGCAAATGTTGCGCTTTCATACACAAACCGGAGGAAGCACACTTACTGCACAACAGCCTAAGAACAATATTTCGCGGGTTACGCTTCAGGCATTGGCGGCAGTGTTAGGCGGAACTCAATCGTTACACACTAATGGATATGACGAAGCACTTTCTCTTCCTACAGAAGAAGCGGCAAAAGTTGCATTGCGTACACAACAAATTATCGGTTACGAAAGTGGCGTAACCGAAACTGTCGACCCGCTGGCGGGTTCTTATTTTATTGAAACGCTAACCGACCAAATTGAAGAAGCTGCCTGGAAATACATTCAGCGCATTGATGAAATGGGTGGAAGTGTTGCTGCGATTGAGCAGGGCTTTATGCAAAACGAAATTGCGCGCGCGTCCTATACTTTTCAGCAGGCAGTTGAATCGAAAGGAAAAATAATTGTAGGTGTAAATCAGTTTATAGATAAAGAAGGAATACCAACGGGGCTTCTTCGCATTGATGATTCAATCCGGAAAATTCAATCTGATAAGTTGGCGAAGCTTCGTGCGAAAAGGGATAATGAAAAAGTGAAGGAGAGTTTGAAAAACATTCAAGAGGCAGGCCGCGAAGAGAAAAATATAATGCCGTTTGTAATTGAGGCGGTAGAAAATTATGCCACGCTTGGCGAAATTGCCGATTCGCTCAGAGAGATTTACGGAGAGTATCAAGGATAGAATTCAATGAAAAATATTTTCTTCTTTCTTTTTCTCATCACTGTTTCCTCATGCACTAAGCACTACGTTGCTACGGAATATAAATTCAAAGAAGAACGCCTCAATCCCAATTTGCCAAGCGATGAAACGATAGTTAAGATTATTCAACCTTACAAAGATTCACTTGATAAAGAGATGAATGTGGTGCTTGCAGTTTCTGATACCATACTCACCAAGTCAATTCCCGAAAGTGATTTGGGAAATTTGATGTGCGATTTAGTTTTGAAGAAGAGTAAGGACTATTGCAACTGTCAGGTTGATTTTACTTTTCTGAACAACGGAGGAATTCGTCTTCCGAATTTTCCGAAAGGAAATATCACACTCGGGAAAGTGGTGGAGCTAATGCCGTTTGAAAATCTTATTGATATAATGACTGTAAATGGAAAAACACTCGACACTCTTTTTAATTACATGGCGGCAAAAGGCGGCTGGCAAATAAGCGGGGCGCGATACAAAATCAAAAACGAAAAAGCATTTGATGTTTTTATACAAGGTCAGGCGCTTGACTTAAATAAGAATTACACTATTGCTGTTTCAGATTATTTGGCACAAGGCGGTGATAACTGCACTATGCTTTCGTATCTTCCGAAAACAATTTTGAAGAAGAGTTTGCGCGATGCTATTATTGATGGCTTGAAAGAAATGAATGCAAAAGGAGAGCATATAAAAAGTGTAATTGACGGACGTGTTCAGAAACTTGATTAGAAATGAAACGGAAAACATTCATACAAAAATCTTTTACCGCAGGAGCATTGCTTGCTGCAAGTTCGTTTCCTTATGAAGCGTTTGCAAAAGGCGATATGAGGAAGATTACGATTCTTCATACCAACGACCAGCACAGCCGCATTGAACCTTTCCCAATGGATGGAGGAAAGTTTCAGGGGCTTGGCGGTTTTGCACAACGCGCGGTTTTGTTGAATGAAATTCGTAAGCAGGAAAAAAATGTTTTGCTTTTAGATGTTGGTGATATTTGGCAAGGCACACCTTACTTTAATAAATACGGTGGTGAATTGGAATTTAAGTTGATGAGCGAAATGAAGTATGATGCAAGTACGATCGGCAATCACGATTTTGATGTAGGGCTTGATGGATTTGTAAAACAATTGCCGCATGCTTCATTTCCGTTTTTGAATTGCAATTATGATTTTGCCGATACACCGATGGAAGGGAAAATTCAAACGCATAAAATTTTTAAGTATGATGATATTAAAGTTGGCGTGTTTGGAATTGGAATTGAATTACAAGGATTAGTGCCGAAAGAATCTTTTGGAGGAGTTCGATATAACGACCCGATTGCGAACGCAAATAAAATGGCGAAACATTTAAAGTATGAACAAGATTGCGATTTGGTGATTTGTCTTTCGCATATCGGCTACAAATACGATGAGAAAAAAGTGAGCGATATGGACCTTGCGTATCAATCAAAAAATATTGATTTGATTTTAGGCGGACACACGCACACCTTTTTTACGAAGCCCGAAGAGTTTGCAAACGCAGACGGAGCAAAGGTTCTGGTGAATCAGGTGGGCTGGGCAGGAATTTATCTCGGACGTTTAGATTTTTATTTCGAAAAAAAACGAAAGGGAATTTTGATGCCGGGAACACCGCAATTGATTTCGAAGTGAGTGCCTAACTAAAATATTTTACTGAAAAAAGAAGGATAACAAAATCTTTTTTTCAGAAAAAAATATTTTTTACACACCTGAAAAAAAAATTACAAAAACAAACGCCAAAAACTTTTTTGTAAACTTTCTTTTCTACATTTTCACGTTGCCTTACGACACACACAATTATTTGTACACATTTTAAAGACCCAGTGAGCATGAAAGAAAAATCGGCTAACAGCGTTTGGAACAGCTGCCTCGAAATTATCAAAGACAACGTAAGTCAACAAAGTTTCAAAACGTGGTTCGAACCGATAAGACCAGTAGAATTAAAAGGAACAGTTCTCACTATTCAGGTACCGTCACAATTTTTTTACGAGTGGCTGGAAGAGCACTATGTTTCGTTGTTGCGCAAAACAGTTAAACGCGAGTTGGGCAACAACGCGCAGCTTGAATACCGAATAGTGGTAGAAAATTCTTCGAACGCAAACACGCCTTCTACAGTGGATTATCCGAACCAGAATTCAGGAAACAATCAGAACCCCGAAGTTGGGTTTCCTTATTTCCTCAATGGAAATCAAATTAAGAATCCGTTCATTATCCCGGGTTTGAAAAAAATTAATGTAGACCCGCAGTTGAATGCGAACTACAATTTCGACTCTTATGTGGAAGGTGATTGCAATCGCTTAGCGCGCAGCGCGGGTTATGCGGTGGCACAAAAACCGGGAGGCACTGCCTTCAATCCTTTGGTTATTTACGGAGGAGTTGGTTTGGGTAAAACGCACTTGGCACAAGCTATAGGCAACGAAGTGAAAGCAAACTTTCCGAACAAGACAGTATTATATGTATCGAGTGAAAAATTTACCAATCAGTTTTTTGATGCGGTAAAAAATAACTCGGTGAATGACTTCGTTCACTTCTATCAATTGATTGATGTGTTGTTGATGGACGATATTCAGTTCTTCGGTAACAAAGAAAAGACACAGGATATTTTCTTCCACATT
>CANJRM010000112.1 GCA_947476645.1 Bacteroidota bacterium | reverse complement strand
GTGCTGCCGAGCATGGTTTCATCAATGGTTATGGTAATAGAGTTGATGCCGGGGTTGGGGGAGATGCTGAAAGCGGGAGAGGAGTTAGGTGAGGAAATGCCTGTGCCTATACCCGCAACTACGTTTACATAAACCATTGTATTGGTGGTGCGCATTAAATAAAAAGTATTGCAGTAATTATTTGTGCACCCCACAGCATCGATAATGCTGAGGTAAATGGAATATAAACCCGCACTGGCATAAGTGTGACTTGGGAAAGCACCTGTAGATGTTGTGCCATCGCCCCAGTTCCATAAGTAAGTAAGAGGGGCTACGCCCGAAGCCATGTTTACAGCGGTGTAATTATGAGGAACGGTATCGGGGTATAAATTAAAATGTGCCGAGCAACTGCCCACCGAAACCACCACACTATCGCAAGCCGCGCAACCGTGTGCATCGTTTACACAAATCGCATAACTACCTTGCGGAAGACCGGTAGCAATAGCAGTGTTTTGCAGAGGCGCAGTGTACCAGATATAACTGTAAGGCGCAGCACCACCTGTAACGTTTACATGAGCTATGCCATCGGGGCAAGTGCTGCAAGTAGCATTAGTAGCTTGTGCTGAAACAGAAAAACCTGTGCAGTTACTTGAATCAACAAACACATTGTTGCAAGCAGTGCAGCCATTAGCATCTGCTGCGCAAATAGTATAAGTGCCCGGTGCAAGATGGGTAGCGGTTTGTGTGTTTTGTAAGGGCGCACTATTCCATGTGTAAACAATAGGCAAAGACCCATAAGCAATATGTGCAACAGCAGAGCCTGTATGACAGGTGTCACATGTGGCATTAATAACAGTTGAGGTTATAGAAAGATTACAGCCATTGAGATAACATTGACCGGTATCTAAAGGCAGAATGCTTACGAGTCCATAGGTAATATTATCGTAGCCATCGTAAATAGTGGGGGCAATGAGAAGCGAATCAGTGGTGCACCAATAGTTATTTGCAAAAACATCGTTATCTCCAGAATATGCGTTATAGGAAATATTATAAGCAGAGTTATTGCAAATCTTGTTGCAATAAATGGAGTTGGGAGCATATCTTAAATGAATACCGGTTACATTATTCTCAATAATATTCTGACTAATCACACCTTCATAAACCATTTCCAAACCTACACCGTTATGCGTTATGATGCAGTTTGTAATGGTATCATGTTCTGCTCCAATCCCGATTATTGAATTGGAATCAATCATGCAATTGGTTATGGCGCACTGGGCATCACAATAAATGCCGCAATAATTGTGGGTTACGATACAGTTATTCACTTCCGAGGTCATCAAACCCGCCATCCCAACAGAATCATAACTGATATTGCAATTGATATACTGATTATAATCTCCGAAATTATCATGTATCCCTATTTTGTTATGCTGAAAGCTGCTATTGGTTATTACAGAGGCGTTCATCGAGGAAAGACCTGCTTGTATATTGTAAATAAAACTACAGCTATCTATTGAAATATTAGAGTGACCATTACTTGCTCCGCAGCCAATGTTATTATGACTGAATACGGAATTATTGAATGATACATTACCACTGGAATTGTCTATTCCATAATTTGCATAATTAAAATTGCAGTAATTAAAACGCGCCTGAATATCACTGTTTAAATAAACCGATTCCCAAATTCCCGGCATGGGACTTCCCGAATTACTCGTAAAAGTAATTGAATCTACAGCCGTGCCGATGGCAACAAGTTTTGCCTGTCTAATTTCTAATCTCTTATTGTCATTAAACTTCACAGTCACACCCGGCTCAATCGTAAGTGTAACACCGGGAAAAACAACAACCGTATCAGTAACAATATACGGGCTGTTTACTTTCGTCCACGTAGTATTTGCATAAATACCACCACTAACAGTTGTTTGTGCTGAGCAGACAATAGATGTTAGACAATAGACAACAGACAATACCATAGTGCGGAGTAAACTTTTTTTCATAGTGTTTTATTTATTACTCGCTAAAAATACGCGCTTGTTTCCACAGCGCGAAATATTTTTTTGAAACTACCGCACACACTTCGTGCATCCGCAACTTCGCTGCAAAAAAATTACGCTGCTTTGTTTTTTAGATTTCAGTGTTTACTGAAAGTCAAAAAAATCTTTTGCCGGCACATCAATGGCTTTGCTCAGTCTGCGCACCAGGTCGAGTGTGGCGTTTATTTTGCCATTTTCAACCGAACTGAGATAAGGAGCGGTAAGTGTGCCGTCCTTCTCTGCCACTTGTTTGGCTTTCCTGTTTTTTTGCTCGCGCGCTTTGCGCACCTTTTTGCCAAAGGCAATTTGAAACTCGTTTAGTTCCATAAAAATTGTTTTGCCCAAAGCACAGGAGAAGTTCAACTAAACACAAGGACAAATTTTTGCACTTCTTGCATAAAACACCCCTGTTTTTTAACGGTTCTTACTCTATAATGCAATCCTAATTCTTGCATAAGTCTGTATTCTTGTTTCATGAAATTCGTTTTATGCAAACAAGAATGGGAGGAGAGCAAAATGGGGTTGAACGCTCACCGCGTAGGGCTGCCCCTTCGCTGCGTTGGGTTCTCCGCTCATGGCGTAGAAGCCTCCGCAGCCGGGGTTGGGTTCTACCGTTGCATGGTACAGCTCTCCGCCCACAACGTTGGGCTCAACAATCACTCTGTAGAACCCTCTCGTGTTGGCGTACAGGTCTACGGAGTGAGGGGACAGCTCTCCGTCATGAAGGGGCAGCCCTACCGTGCCAGCGGAGAACCCTCCGCCCGCACCATTGGGCTCTACGCTCCCTCGGGGCAAGTCAATTTTCTCAGTCTTTAATTTTTCAATCACCATAAAATCCAATTCAACATGGAACACAAGTATTATTTACCCCGTACCGACACCGGCAAAGTTATTTGGCTGGTAACTTTTGCAAACGCGCTGGGCATCTATGCCACAGCTCTTGGTCTTACCCCCGGTCAGGTAGCCGCGGTGCTTGCCGATGCCGGTTATTTTGCCGAAGTCATTCCCCTTTTAGCGGCTTTTAAAGACTATCTTAAAACCATTGCTACCTACAAAGACCAGCTGTGCAATGGCAGCCCTACACCCATTGGCGGTTTTCCTACAGCACCGGCTACGCCCATTTCTACTGCTGTAACCGCAGGTATTTTTGCACGCACTACCGAACTGGTGCGCCACATTAAATCGAACCCCGCTTATAACCAAACTATGGGCGAGGCGCTGGGTATTATTGGCGAAGAAATTAATCCTGATTTTGATACCATTCAACCGCAGCCAAAGGTGGCGCACAAAAACGGTCACGCCTATGTAAAATGGACGCACCAAGGCACTGAGGCAGCCGATGTATATGCCGATAATGACGATGGCGGTGGCTTTAAATTAGTAGCGCGTATTACCACCACGCATTATTTAGACCCTCATTTACCCGCAGCAGGCAGCAGCAAAATTTACAAATACAAACTTCGCTACGTGGTAAACGATGAACAGGTAGGCGAAGAAAGCGCTCCTGTTTCCATTACCGTTACGGGAGTTTAATACCGTTTTTTAAAACACAGAAGCTTGAAAACAAAAACGCTCCGCATTAATGCGGAGCGTTTTTGTTTTCTGTATTTGGCTGCTGTCTTGTGTCTAATACTTAATTATAAAATTCACCGAAGCATTCTTAGGCCTTGTTTCGCTGCCTGTAGAATTGTTCACCGTAACGCCCGTGGTGTTAGTCGTCATCTGAATTGTATTGGGTCCCAAACCACCGGTGCCCAAACCTGTGCCGTAGCCGCCCGTGTTGCGCACCACATCGCTGTTCACACTTTGATGATGATGCCCCGGGTCGGTAATCGTATGCCCGTGCCCTTTCAATTGCTCATCTTCGAGTGTGCCCACGTTATCGCCTGTGTTACCACCTGCATTGCTCGATGTTCTGGTAGCGGCATCGGGGTCTCTGCCCGCACCACTGTCTTCGCCTCTCAAAAACCGTCCGCGTAAATCGGGAATATTAAAAGTGGTTACTCCATCACCATTGCCCCAGGCATTGCCAATGGTAGCAAACAAAGTAGCGTAAGTAGTGCGGCTCACCGCGCTTCCGTCACACACCAGCCAGCCCGAAGGAGCGGCCACACCGCCAAAAGCGCTAATAGCACCCACGGGGCCGTCAGCACCATTGCTACCCGTAGGGCCTGTTGGCCCGGCCACGCCTGCACCTGTTGGTCCGGTAACTCCAAAGCCTGTAACACCGGTAACTCCTTGTGCACCTGTAGCCCCTGCATCGCCAGTAACGCCCGTAGCACCTTGCGCACCCGTAGCACCTGCATCACCGGTAACACCCGTATTGCCTTGCGCGCCTGTAGCCCCGGCATCGCCTGTAGTTCCTGTAGTACCTTGTGCACCTGTAACGCCAGCATCGCCTGTAACACCCGTTGGACCTTGTGCACCTGTAACACCTGCATCACCCGTAGCTCCTGTTGCCCCTGTAACTCCTGCTCCGGTTGTTCCTTGAGCACCTGTACTACCTGCATCACCGGTAGCTCCTGTGGCACCGGTAACTCCACCGCTGCCTGTTGTTTCGGCATACAATGCATAAGGCACACTCAATAGTTGTGTAGTGCCCATATCGGTATAGTTGATTCCACCGGCCGCGTCCATTTGCACCTGCAAATATTTAGGCCCGCTGCTCCAGCTGATGCCCGCAAATCCACCGGGTATTCCGGGCTGTCCGCCAATTGCAATGGTAAAAAGCCCGAATTGATTGGTAAGCACCGTATCGGTTTGTATATAAGCAATAGCACCACCGGGTGTATTGGCATGAATAGTAAGTTTCACCGAAACCGAAGTATTAGCCAGCACAGCCCCCGCATTATCGCGGGCAATTGCCTGGTAGTTGATAAACTGTGGCGCCTGTGCAAAGGCCAAAGAAGATGCAACACAACAGACAATAGACAGGGCAAAGTTGCGAAGAAGAAGTTTGTTCATAGTGCTTTATTTATTACTCCCTAAAAATACATTCTTGTTTCCATTGCGCAAAATAAATTTACTGCGGCAGGTGAAGAGGTTTGCCATGAAACTGCGTTTGCAAAACGCAGAACCGTGCATTCTGTTTAGAATATAAATAAAAGGTCTGCTGCAAAAAAAGCGGCACAGGCTTTCACTTGGTTAAGCCAAAGTTCAGAATGACAACACTTAATGCCCCACCAAAACCTTCTCCACCTGCGAAACCGTTTCGCCTTTCAGGTGAATAAAGTAAAGTCCGTTGCTGTAATTCTGCACCGAGAAGATAGCGGCATTATCAGTTAAAGCAGATTCATACATTAACTCACCAATATTGTTGAACACCTGAATGGTTTTAAACAAATGGTTAAAAGGCAAACGCACTGCGACTAAGTTAGAAGCAGGGTTAGGATATATTTTCACATCAGCTCTTTCAATTTCGGTAACCGCCAAAGCAGGATTGTTTTGCAGGTTGATGTTATCTAAATACATCACATTGCCCCAGTTGGTTACGTTTTCAAATTTGAACGAAACCTTGTTTTGCCCGTTGGCAAACAGCATTGGTACCGAAACCGTTTTCCATTGCGTAGAGGTAGGCACAAACGAAGTTCCCTGGTCGGGTGCAGTAGCCAATTGATTGCCGCGCTGCCCGAAAACTTTAACCCAGTTGCTGCCGCAGTCAATACTGTAATACACATTCAATGAATCGGTGCGGGTATTGCTGAACTGCGCATACGCCACATCAAATTTCAACTCGGGTTTAGCCACCGTGGTTAAATCAAAGGCACCGGTTATAAGCGCATCTTTTTTAAGAAAGTTCTGCAAGGTCGAGTAGCCAAAGTTATTGATAGAAGCACATTTTGAACTGGCGCTGTAGCCGCTTACCCCTGAGTTCTGCACCCAGGTTATATCGTGGTTAGGATTGTAAACTTCCCAGTTAGCAGCAGGATAAGTATTTTCAAAACCTTCGCTGTAAGGAAGGGTTTCGCCTGCACCACCGCCATCATATGCATAAAAGAAAATGGTGCTCAGCGTATTGTTGCTCATGTTGTTATCGCCTGGTGTGCCGTTAACATCGCTAAAGGTAATATCGAAGCTGTGTGTTCCGGTTACCACGGTTTGTGTAGGCAGCGTAATCTGTGCTTCGTTTTGTGTTTCAATGTAGCCGGTCCAGTTAATGATTTGCGTAATGCCTCCGTCTATCTGCACATAGAATTTGCCCGAAGTAATAGTAGTAGCGCCTTCGTTGCGCACCGTTACCAGCGGATTGAAACTAAGCGAGCAAATAGTATCGGCCGGAAAAGTCATTTTTGTAAGGGCAGCATCCAACTCATAGAAACATTGCGTGGCTCCGTTTTTAATAGCCGCGCGTGTGCCATCAAGTATGCTTTGCATGCGCGCTACCTGCCCTGCCGAAAACATATAGGTGCAGGCATCGGGCGGATAGTCCATATAGTTCATGAACATATCGCCATTGGGTCCGTTGTTGCACGAGATATGCGGAAACGTAGGACATGATGCGTTCAAATCGCCCTGGTCAGGAGTGTCGTCAATAAAATCACCAAAACCACCGCAATTAGCGTCAAGCCCCCAAATGTGCAGCAAGCCCAACCAGTGACCCGCTTCATGCGTAACGGTTTTACCTTTGTTGTAACCGCCCATCAATGTTCCCACAGTGCCTATAGTGTTGTAGCGTGCTACAATACCGTCATCAGTAGCGGTCATGCTATAAGGAAGTGTAGCGTAGGCTAACACACCGGTAGAAAGTAAAGTGCCGCCCATGCGCACACTCCACACGTTTAAGTATTTAGTATGGTCCCAAATGGTACCAGGCTTAAGTGTGTTGTCAATATCGTTCTCAGTATCCCAAGTAGCATTGGTTAACTGGTGGCGGATAATACCGCTGGTTGGATTTCCACTCGGGTCAAACTTGGCTAAGCAGAACTTTACATTTAAACTGCCTACTAACGGAGCAAAAGCCGAAGGTATGCCCGACAGATAAGGGTCTTGCGCGTTGTAGTCAAGATTGAGAGCATCTATTTGCGAAGCAGCTTGTGCATCGGTTATGTTTTCGCCACTGCCTATAGCATCGCCATTGTGCACAATATGAAATACTACGGGTATCCAAATAGTATTGGCAGAACGTGAACCCGAGTTGTTGTTATCCTGTTGTTGCAAACCGCTCATATAATTTTCAAACTGCGCGCGCGCCTGCGGGTCGTTCTTAATTTGTTCGGCTAATTTTTTAGTGCTGGTGCACCATTCGTTGGTTTGCGCCTTAGTAAAAGCAGTAGATAAAAGCATTGCTGATACAGCGAAAAGAGTTTTGATATTTTTCATGCGGGCACGAACATATTGAGAAATGGGAGAATTAAAGAATTGGATAACGAATTGGTTATGCTTGTTAAATCAGTCAAGAGATTTTTACCGTTTCAATGCTTTGCCGTAAGCCGCCATCACTTTATCTTTTGCGGCTTTCTGGTCAATAACAGGTGCCGGATATTCAGCACTGCCAAACTCGGGCACCCAATGTTTTACATACAACATATCCGGGTCAAATTTTTCTAATTGCAACTGCGGATTAAAAACACGGAAGTAAGGAGCCGCATCTGTTCCGCAACCTGCCGCCCATTGCCAGCCGCCATTGTTGGCGGCTAAATCAAAGTCGAGCAGTTTTTGTGCAAAATAAGTTTCGCCCCAACGCCAGTCAATCAATAGTTGTTTGGTTAAAAAACTGGCTACTACCATTCGGACGCGGTTGTGCATATAACCCGTGGCGTTTAACTCGCGCATACCGGCATCTACCAAAGGAAAGCCCGTTTTACCTGCACACCACTTCGCAAATTTTTCTTCATCGTTTTCCCATTCTATCTGGTCATACTCTTTTCTGAAAGCACCATTAACCACATGCGGAAAGTGAAAAAGAATCTGCTGATAGAAATCGCGCCATATAAGTTCGTTCACATAAGTTTCATTTCGTTCTAAAGCATAAGCCAGCAGTTTGCGCGCACTCAACGTGCCAAAACGCAAGTGAAGCCCAAGACGTGAAGTGCCATTGAGCGCAGGAAAATCTCTCTGCTCGGTATAATTTCTGATGATATCGCTTTTAACCATGCGCTCAGGAAAAGCTGCATCTGTTTTTGTAAAACCCAAAGTTTGAAGCGAAGGAATTTCGAAGGCAGAAGTTTGTAAGAAGTTACCACTGTATTTTAAAGAAGGATAGCTCTTTGCATAAAACGTATTGAGTTTTGCTTTCCACTTTTTGCTGTAAGGCGTAAACACCGTGTAAGGAGTGCCGTCATCTTTGAGCACTTCGTTCTTTTCAAAAATTACCTGGTCTTTGTAAGTATGAAAGCGAACTTCCTTTGCCTTAAGCATGCTGTTTACTTTTTCATCGCGCGCTATGGCATAAGGTTCATAATCGTGATTGGCAAAAACAGTAGTAACAGAAAACAGTTCCAGTATTTCTTTCCATGCCTGTGTTGCTGTGCCATGCTTTACTAATAACGCTGAACCGAAAGCTTGCAGTTCTTTGCTGAGTCTTTCTAATTCGACATAAATAAACTGAACGCGCTTATCGGTTTTGTCTTCGAGCTTATTCA
This sequence comes from Bacteroidota bacterium, assembly GCA_947476645.1. Classification (GTDB taxonomy): domain Bacteria; phylum Bacteroidota; class Bacteroidia; order Chitinophagales; family LD1; genus Bog-950. The sequence continues at coordinate 1,590 of CANJRM010000112.1, read as the reverse complement.
ATATCTCTGTATCGAAAAGGAAAACGCACAGCACAGGGCGTTCACCTTTGAGCGCATGATAAAGCGCAGCATTATCTTCTAATCGCAAATCTCTTCGCAGCCAAAAAACCGAAAGGGGAGTAGTTATCACAGCAGTGAAACAAATAAAACATCTGGAAGTTTCACCCAAATGAAAATATACTACTCAACACTTGTTCCTTAATTTGCAGGAATGAGGGTTTGTCCCATTTCGGTTGCAATAATTTACAAATTGGTAAATTATATTTTCGACCCGTTTTAGTAAAAAAGCATCTTGCCTTTTTTTGTTTTTCTCCAATGTGTTTTCCTAAGTAATGTCGCTTTTTTATGCGCTTATGACGGTTTAAAAACCACAAAAAATATTCAATATCCTTAAAAATCTGTCTTTGCCTGCCGGCTTCAACAACGGTAATCTTGTTTCATTATTTAACCTACGTTCCTCATTATGGAACGACAAAAACAAAATACAATGAAAAAGATCTTAATCCTATGCCTGTTGAGCATGGCCTTGCTGTTGCCTTCTACTACAATTACAGCTAAAGAATTTTCTAAGAACAATACGAAGACTACTTCTCTTAAACGAATAGTAGATGTAACTATTATTGACGAAGTGCTTTCGGTTACTTCCGATGCAAGTACCGGAACCTTAGTTTGGGTTAAGGTTTACAACACGCAAAAGCAATTAGTATTAGCCCAGCTATTGAGCGGCTATAGCGATGGTGTGGATGTAAGTTTTTTGCACAGCGGCATGTATAGTGTAACGGTGCATACCTCGCTTACCAACTACTCAGAGAATATTTATTTGTAGTAAGACATAATAGACTAACAACACAATTCAAACAGAAAAGCCCCCGAGTATTCAGGAGCTTTTCTGTTTGAATTGCTAATGTCTCCAGTTTATTGCAGGGAACTCATTCTCACATTCCTCCGGTTTGTATTTCCTCTGCTTGCAGCAGTTTGTTTTTTAAAACTTCCTGACGTTTTTGAAATAACTCGAATCCCATTACTTCGGGTAGCTCCATGTTCATATCTAACACAGGGTTCTCATCTGGATTCAATACCCTTTTCAATTCCACCGCATCAGTAATTTGTTTTTCCCATAACTTCAAAAGTTCAAGTGCATCGCGCAATTCATTTTTGGCAGCAATTTCAATTTGCCCGCGCACTAATAATAGTTTCTGCTCTAACTTAGTCGCAGGTATGTAGGAAAGGAGCGCCACGTTTTCGGCTTCGTTGTCCATAGCATCTGAAAGTCGTTGAATGTAATTCATGGTTTGTGATTTGAGCATAAAAGTAATAAGCAAAAATCAAAACATAAGGTTTAATGGCATGAGTTTTCAACTGGTTTATAAAAGGCTTAGCAATAAAGGACAGTGTTAGAGATCTCCGCCCCCACCTTATTTAAACCTTAACATTACCTTTTATAACCAGAACCGAATTCTTTTACATTTGCCGCTCTTAAAATTACGACACACAAACTGTTTTCATGTTCCGAAATATACTCCTGCTCATTGGTCTGTCTTGCCTCCTGTTCACTTCGGCATTTGCCCAAAACGAAACCATTTATGGAGT
>CANJRM010000111.1 GCA_947476645.1 Bacteroidota bacterium | reverse complement strand
CTTTCGTTCATAAGAAATGAAACCCCTGACAGGAATTCCATCAGGGGACTTTTGAGAGGTTAATTAATAAACCAGAAATCTTCCTGATTTTTTATTGCGTTTGTAAGCGATGCGGTAAACTGGGTTGCATTTAAACCGCGTTCGAGGTATTTATCAATATAGCTTGATTTATTCGCACCGGTGAACAGGTTGTAAAGATTCCACAAATTAATGTTGCCATTACGGTCGCGGCCAAAAGATTGGCTGCTATAATAATCACGCGCAATAGTGTTGATGTGATAATCGCCAAACAAAAAAGACGGAATCAATTTCTTCTCTTCCGGTTGTAGAAACTGATACAACTTCGTACGGCCAATTAACTGCGCGAACTGATGCTCTGTAATAACCAACATCGAAAATTCTTGCAGTATGTCTATTTGACGTTCTGCCTGAAAGTTGTGTATCAAATTATAAATGGCAAGTGAAAGGTCAGTAGTATTTGTAACACGCACATCTGCCTTAAGTCCATCCGTCCAAATGCAGAGATTAAGACAAACTTTGTTTTGAAAACCAATGAAGATTTTGAAATGCTCGGCACTTCCCTTTTTGTTGTAGAGATTATCTTCACTGTAGGCCTTCACTCCACCAACAACTAAAGAAAGTTTATTGCCATTCACCTCAGTTGAAATGTCCGGCAGTTCAATCATGAATGCCATGCGCTCGTAATATAGCGTCTTTTCATGCTCCAGAAGCTCTTTAGCGGCCTTATTCCTTGCTTCAGGTATTCTGCCCTTAATTGGATGGCTGACCCGGATTTGAGGCTGTAATAGCCTTACTCCTTCGAAATATTGTCGAGCAACATGGTAAGTTGTATCAATAAACTCCGTATGGGACAAAGTAACTTCGTTGTCTTTAGTAAAGACAGGAATGATGTGGCGGCTTCTGATTTCTTCTACAGAAGATGCGAGTGTGTTTGCTTCAATGAAGCTTGATGTAGAAGGAGTTTCTACAACTTCATCTATCAAATTATTTTGGCTGACTGCTAATAGTTCCATTCTGATTTGTTTTAGTTGTGAGTGAATTAGTTCCGGTGAGTTGAGTTTTTTTCGACTGAAATTCTGAAAGCAATGATGTGCGGAACTCGGGATAGGCGTTGAATACATCAGCTAACTCCTTGGTGTTGGTGGATGCCTCGATTTTCGCTTTAACTTCGTCAACACTTGTTGTCTGATTGCACCATTGAAGAATTCTTTGTCCGGTCTTTTCTGTAATGATGAACTCGGGCATCTTGTCGAATAAACCGGTGCGGTCTTTAGATGATTTTGCCTGATGATTGATTGAAATGTCAAACACAATTGTCATTTCGTAGTCCATGCCTTCGCGCGTTACACCTTTCAATCCTACTTTTTCAGGAACCATCTTTCCATTTTTTTCAGAGAGAACATAATCCTGTTTACTGCGAATGCACGAAATGATGTGACAGTTTGATTGAAGAATTTTCTGAATGAAATCATTATGCCGTGGTGTTAGTTTACCCCAATTGGCAAAAGAATTTCCCATCATGTTTGAATGTATCTCCAATATACCACCGGTGCCCTCCCATTCGTGCGAAATAGAATCGATGATGATTACTTCCATCCCTGCATCTTCACAAACCTGGATAGCGGTGTTGTAACGCTCCGGTGAAAAAGGTGCTTCGAGATGTAGCACGTTGTAATTTCCTAAGTGGCTGTATAAATCAGCAGAATGATTTTCGGTATCAATGACTGCTACTTTTTTATAATCACCACACAGTCCTTTTGCTAAGAGTAAAGCTGAATAAGTTTTGCCCGCTCCGCTTGGTGCCTGTAAACCAATTTTGATTTTCGCCTTTTTACGTTCGGCTTGATTGAGTTGAAATTCCATGTTTAAATAATTTAATGGTTAAGAAAAAAAATAAGGGAGAGCGCGTGGCTCTCCCTCGGGCAACAAAAAACCCGCTTAGAAAGCGGGCTTACCTTCAACAACTGTTTCGACCAGATTTGTAGGATTTGGATTGTAAGTGTAGCGGTGATTGAGCGTAACCACTTCACCAGTTGTTTTACTGATGTATTGATAATGCTCGCACTCCACTCTCTGAATTTCCCCGGGTAATTGCTTTCCGACCATTAGTTTTGCAACATCCTCGGGGAATGTGCAGGCGATGCTAATCTTGTTCACCGTAGCATACGGATTGCCTGTTGTTTTCGAGATTACAATTTGTAAATCTCCTGAAAGAATAAGCACGGCAAATGCTTCTCCTTTTGAGTTTTCTCGCGTCTCCACGCCTGTTACTGTTACCATGATTAATGGATTTAAAAGGTTAAGAAATATGAAGGTCGGGGGTTACCCGCGCACTCCGGCTTATAGGGGGGGTATGAAACAGAGGGGTTCCTTACTGCACGCGCGTTTTAAAAAATGCCGCACCATATTTTTATGCCTGAGAAATTAGTTGCTGTTGAAAAGACCATGCTCACTAAATAATTTCTTCACGTAAAAAATCTACCTTTAGTTTTTAATCCAATAAAATCGGGTTTATGATTTTTCCTGAAACAGTTAGCCAAGCCCAGATACTTATATCTGAATACTTACAGCGGCCCAATCACTATGCATTTGCCGGTTATTCATTCGACACTTGTAATAGTTTCGATGAATACTGCTTCGATGAAAACGAGGTAAGTTTTGATGAAAAAACAATGCTTTATACCTATGGGAACAGGACATATACACGGTCAACAATTTTCGACTACTTGCCTTACAAGTATATGTTGCTGAATCACGAATTTCTTTTCGACATTGATTTTCGAACCGGGGCTAATTTTCTTACCGCGCTTGCGGATGTCTTAGACATCGAGGACTACGAGAAAAATTATGTTGTTGCAAATGCCTTGTTGGAGAAACAATGCCCAATGTTTCTAAAGTTCAAAAAGTTCCCAAGGAATATCGACCATTACCCAATCATTCAATCTTCATTTATTACTGCATCTAATTTATACAACGCTTTGCCAGACATGGCCCGCCACGATTTGGAAAAGGTATTCAGCGAAGAGGATAGGCTTTACAGGCCTTGCTATTAAATTTATCTATGGAACAAATTCAAGGCGTTCAAATTTCATTAGAGGGTTTTCGGTTTTACGGTTATTCGTTCGACCCTGAAATTCTTCATCACATGATGGATTTGGAGATAGACGAGATTTATGAATTAACCTATAGAAAATTTGAATCAGAAGATATCTTGACTTGGGATGTAAATGAAATTGGTTTTAAAGATGTCATTGACCTTCTGCTAATGTTTGAAGGCCATAGCTGTCTCTATAGTTTATCCCTAAGATTTACCAATGGACTTTTCTTTAGTTTTTATGAAGGCGTTGTAAAATTTCAAATTGATGATGAAAAATTATTTCTGCATTACTGCACAACCATTTTGAAACAATACGGCTGTTTTCCTGAAAAGATTTTTGAACTGTCGCGCCTGCACCCAGGTAAAGAATTATTGATTGAACGCCCCGGTGTGTTATTTAAAATTCGTGAGCCGTATAGTGAAGAAGGTGTTTCACCGGTTGATGGCAAGTAGAATTTAGTAATCATGTATTGTGCTTGACTTCTCCCTGTCGCTACACATACACGGAGACATTTGACATGCATCACAAAAACCGGTATCATTTCCGTATTCATAATCAAATAAATCATCCGGATGCATTGTCAAAGTAGTAGTATGCGAACCTTTTTCTATCAATTCAAAGTCCTCCCATTGATGGTATTCGTCATTGGTCTCATCGTTCTCCTCCCATTCACCTGCTTTATTAATTAAATCACCACCAACTTCAGTTTGGTCAAGCGCTTCGAAGTAGCTGTAACTGATAGAGCCGTCCGCCTGATATATTAATTGCTCGGGTGTATCTGTTTCCAAATTATTCAGCATATAGTCATGGTAGGATGTTCCACTATTCGTTGTTATGGTAGGTTTATCCAACACTATGTAATCAGAACCTACTTTAGTTAGTAACGGAATTTTAAAAGCAGTTTTGATTTCTAACCGCTTGTATTCATGAAAATACTTAGGGCGTTCCAAAAGAAATTTTTCGAATTTTTCTAAAAAGAAGCCGTTGTCAGGATTAGGTTTGCCACTTATCATTAATGCTTGTCTGTAAATGCCAGCCTTTTGTAGATTAAGATTTCCATCCTCTACTTTCGCATCAATTGACTCGTCTTCTTTCAAATGGTCAAGAGTTCTCTGGCGTGACCATGTTATTGTTTCATGCTGAACATCAATTTTTATAAACGGCACATTGGCAAGCTTAGCTCTATCTGAACCCGGGGCAGTATACTTTGATATGCTTGCCTCCGAACAGACTAAATTATTGACATACCACTTTACACCTGTAAGCCGATGAATTCCACAACGAGAACAATCATCACTTTGAAGGGCAAATTGGTTCGCAACTATATCCATTCTTTCCATAGTAGCTTTATCCCGTGCCCACCACGCAGTTTGATAGTCGACATAAAAATTGATTACGTGTATAATCGAAGCGGCCTCTTCGATTGAAATCCTTTTCCGCTTAAGATAAATTGCTTTAAATACGTTCTTTTCGGAAGTTGGTAAACCCGCAGCGGCACAACCGCATATCAGAATTTCAGCATTAGCCATCAGCCTATGATTAAAGTGGAATTCCCAAGGGTCGGTAATTATCCGAATGTTTTTCAAAACATCTGGATTTTGCCAAGCCTCCTTTACAGGAATAAACTTACCGCTGGTTCGCATATAACGAAGTTAAAACCTTTTTTCATTTGGCGACACATCTGCCGCCATGATTGCTTTAGTACAAGCACACATTTGACGTGTGAAAAATCCGAATGGAGTTAAAGCGTTTGGTGTTCGTGTTAGACAGCTAAGAGAAGCAGCTGATTTATCCCAACAAGAGCTTGCTGACCTTGCCGACCTATCAAAAAGGACTATTCAACGAATTGAAAATGGTAAGTCAGCAGCCACTATTGATGTGCTGATTTCAATTGCCGGGGCACTAAAAATATCATTGCAGGAATTGACTAACTTTACGCTGCCGAAAGAAAAGAAGAAATAATAAGGCAGGTTACCCATTAGGTTACCTCAAAACATTTGAAACGCTGGAACCGTTGGTATATCTAACGCTCATTGAATTTGCTTTGGAGCCACCAGGTCCACAACTTTAAAAGCTTTGCGCAGAAATGCGTAGGGCTTTTTTTGTTTTATTCTGTAGATGAAGGCAAGTCGCAGACTTGCTTTTATTTAAACTTCCAGGTCAACCTTCGGAATACCCGAACAGTAGCTATTTAAATTAAACTTCTTCTTTCAATGCCTGCTCAATATGCTTATCAGGTATTACCCATAGAATAGAAACAACCACAAAGCACATAGCCGATACCAGCGGATAAAAGAACGCGCAGGGAATGGAGGTGACGTAAATAACAGTGGAAATATATTCTTTCTTCTTCTGCCGTTTTAGTGCTTCGGTAAGTGCCGTGCTGTGTGGGTAATGTTTGCGTATGGCAGTTTCTAATATAGAATACGACAAGCCCGCCAGCACCATGTTTACACCGTAAACGGCTACCGGCAGCGGGGCAAAATGATTTACGCCCATCCAGGCGGTGCTGAAAGGCACCAGCGAAAGAAAAAACAGCAAGCCCATATTCGACCACATAATGCGGCTGTTAACCTGCTTTACCGCGTGCAGCAGGTGGTGGTGATTGCCCCAGTAAATGCCTATGTAAACAAAGCTCATGATATAACTGATGAAAACCGGAAGCAGTTGCCGCAGGGCTTCAAAGCTGGCCTCATGCGGAACTTTTAACTCCAGCACCATAATGGTGATAATAATGGCAAGCACTCCATCGCTGAATGCTTCTAAACGTGTTTTGTTCATGTGGAGGGTTTTATTTTTTTGCCGTTGCCGGTGTTATTTCCCAAATCTAAACTTTCCTCTCATTTGGATAAGCGCGAAAAGATTTTTCGTTCTGTATTGACGGTTAAACCAAAAGCATATATTTATTCTCACAAAAGAAAAATATGCTGAACGCAAACAAACAAGCCAAACTTTTAGATGCTCTTAAAAAATATTCCAAAAAATATTTGAATTCCAATCTAACTGAACTGGACGAATCAGGAACACGACTGATGATAAATTCATTTTTGATGGACGTTTTGGGATATGCACCAATTGAAGAAATCAAAACAGAGTATATGATTAAAGGAACGTACGCTGATTATGTTGTTCAATTGGGTGGAACAAGACATTTTTTGGTTGAAGTAAAAGCATTGTCTTTAAACCTTGCGCCAGCACATTTAAGACAAGCTATAAATTACGGAGCTAATGAAGGTATTTATTGGGCATTGTTGACCAATGGAAGGAATTTTGAATTTTATCGGATTACGGTAAACAATACTGTTGAACACACTAAAGTATTTGCGTTTGATTTTACAGATGCAACACAGTTGAAAAAGCATATCGACTTGCTTCAATACTTGCACAAAGATTCAGTTGTAAAAAAAGGTTTGGATTTTCTTTGGAATAAATGTTGTGCGCTTGAACCAGCTAATGTTGCGGGTATTCTCTATACACCAAACGTTCTGAATATCATCAGAAAATCATTAAAGGAAAGATACAACCACAAATTTTCAGATGATGAAATAAAGGCTTCAATTGATAAGATTGTTTTTGAAGCAATCAATCTGGAAAAGGTAAACCACATTAAAATAAAAGCTTCAAAGAAAAAGATAAATGAAAAACCATCGACAGCACCAGCACCGGACCAAACATTTATTGAACAACGCGAAGAACTTTTAACGGCTGTTCAAGAAGATGGTGCTGGAAGTGTAGCTGGTTAAATTCTTTACTTGTGGTGACGCATCGCAAAGCTGATACTAAACACCAACTAGGTCAGTAATCACCTCACTTTAAAAACTCTAAATTTGTATGGATTCCTTTCACCAGCCTCAACCACATAGACATAAAATGGAACTACGATTGATTTAGGTAAATAAAACAAACCAATATTCCACCAATTTCTATTTTTTGACGGAACTTGCGGTAGGGACTTTGAAAAATGGTGTCTAAATAATTCCTTATTCAAAGTGTCTTTAACTATGATTGTGTATTCACTTAAATCAGTAGCTTCAAGAATTATTCTTTCAACATATAGTTCAATTTCTCCACCCGCTCCAATTGTTTTATAAGCTGCAATTTTTGATACCAATTTTTCTTTCGTCCACATCTCATTTTCTGCAGTTTCCTTAGTTTCTTCCAATACTTCTTTTAAACTTCTATATTTTATCGATGTGACGTAGTTATAGCTTGTATTTTCAACATAACCTTCTTTTGTTTCATCAGGATAAATTGTTTTAGCAAAATATTCACCAGTAATTTCATCTTGACCATACGCATAAAATATACCGGACAACAGAATAAATAAAAAAGCTACCGTTTTCATAATGGCGTTTATTAGTGTGATGAATGGGTTATTGCTTAAGTGCTGTTTCTTGTTTCCGCAGGATCACCACCTTGGGACCCTGCTGGCGTAATACTTCTTGTTTTCTTTATTCAAATCTAACCTTCCTTTTCCTTCCCCAAAATTTTATTTCTCTCATTCATTTTCGTACACACTCCTCCCAACACGATAATTTCCACCATCGTCAACCTTGGTATAACCTCAGCTAATTACTTCCAGATAAAAAAGTAATCCGGTGTAACCTCCAGCGCATCACTGAGCCTGCGTATAAGGTCCAGACAAGCATTACGCCTGCCCTCCTCCATCTGCGTAACATCAGTAGTGTTCAGTTTGCACAGTTTACCAAGCTGTGTCTTGCTTAATTTTTTTTCCATGCGCGCAGCCAGCACCCGCTCGCCAAACGCCTTCTGAAAATCGTTCAGTTCCATAAAATTGATTTTCACACTAAAATCAATCAAGTCCCTATTTCTTAAAAATCGGTCATGCGTAAACCAATCCTCCAATAATTGACCAACCCTCTTTTTCAGCCTTCCGAAGCTTCGGTAGCTTTAGCGCAATCAGGCATTTCTGTATTTCCCCCGGCCTTGAGAAATGCTGTCTCAGCATTCATGAGTTCCTTATTATACAAATTAGAGTCACGAATAATTTGGGCGTTAAAAAAATCATGGAGGAAACCGTTAAGAACTGCACACTGTTTGAGCACCAACCTATACTATCCGTTTACGGCAACCTTTGATGTGCGAGTTTGGGCAGTTTAGGTTTCTGTAATGATTTTTAGCCCAAAGCCTCACAGCCTTGAACTTTTGGTTCTTTTGGTTCAAGCCAAAAGAACTATTGAAAATGCGGAGCATATTTTTGGAAAGTTTGGCGCCTGTCCCGCAGTATTGCGGGAGTTCCTTTTTTCAAAAAAAGGAACAAGAAGAAAACAAATACAAAGGTTCCACCCACTACGGGGTGGTTTAATTTGCACTTATACTTTTACTACAAAGCTATCACCCCGCTTGTTTCATCCCGTATGTTTCATCGGGAGGGGTGAAATCCGGTATTCGGCTGTTCTCTGTGAATCTCTGTGTCATCCCTCTGTGTTCCTCTGTGGTAAATTGCATTTGGCTGTTCCTGCATAGCGGTTCTTCCTTCTGTTTCATCCCGCTCACGGGAAGCAAGTCAGAAGGTCTGCGTAGCGGCTGTTTGCATTTCAATCCGCAATCCGCATTCCCAAATCCGCATTCAGCAGTATCGTATATAACACCCCTCCCTCATTTCCCTTTTACATAGCATTGTCACCGACAATCACAAAGGGCAAAACAAATGTCAAACCTGTCAAAACTTACTGCTTCCCATTCAACATTCGCCACTTTGCGTTTAGCAGTCGCCACTTTACTCATAACACTCCTCACTTTGCTCATAACATTCACCACTTCGCATGTAACACTTGTAACTTTCCATATAACAGTTGCCACTTTACTCATAACATTCGCCACTTCGCTTGTAACACTCGTCACTTTCCATATAACAGTTACCACTTTGCCTTCAACACTCGCAACTTTGCATTTGACATTCGCCACTCCACACATAACACAAAATTCACTAACCATAAAAAACAACTGACTATGAACAATCGCCAAATCGCCAAAAACAACATGTATAAGAAGCTGCTAACCTTCTTTGCTGTTCCTGCAAACATTGCCATCTGGACTGCCTTCACCCGCCTGGTAACCGAAATCGCCAACTTCGTTTCGCTTAATTCCGACCTCGATGACGCCACACAAACACAGGCACAGGTCACTACAGGTATCACCGTAGGCAAGTCCGATGCCTTCAACGCCATGATAAAAATGACAGTAGAAATGGCTTTCAAAGCCTACGTATGGGCAGTGGATAATAATAACGATGAACTCATCGAAGTATTCAATGTGCTGTTAAACGACTTCGATGGCATTGCCGAATCAGAGGCTCTCGACAAAGTCAAAAACATTCGCGATGGCATTAACACAAACATTGCAGGTATGGCGGGTGTAAACCTGCTTCCGGCAGATGTTACGGCTCTTGATGCTTTAATCACCGCATACAATGCGGTTAAATCGGCTCCCGAAGTTGCCATTGGTCATAAAGAAACCAGCACCGATGCCATTGTTGAACTGTTCCATGATATTGATGATAGCCTTGGTCTTATTTCGCGCCTCATCATCAGCCAGTATGGAACCACCAACGCGGGCATGGTCAGCGATTTCAAAAACAACAAACATATTGATGATTTACCTACGCACCACAGCGGCATTCACACCCACATTACTGATGCGCTTACAGGCGAAGACATTGAAGGTGCGCTGTTGGCAATTCCCGTAGCAGGTAAATCTTCTACTTCAAACATCAACGGCATTGCCGAAATCATCAAAATAAAAAATGGCGACTACCACGTAAACGTCACCATGGCGGGTTACAAACCACAAACTTTCAAAACCAAAATTCTTCGCGGCAAAATCACCGCTTTCGATATTCAACTTTCACAAACGAGTGGGGGAGGAGTTACCGCTACCCGCGAAGGCGATGTGCCTCCAGGCAGCCCGACTAATATTGATATAGCAGGAATAAACCCCACACCGCTTACTCAAATCAGTATTAAAACATTAGGCAGCACCATTCGTGTTTATGCTTCTGCCACAGCCGGTGCCGCTCCCGTTCCCGGTGACCCTTTTATTGATGTGGAACCCGGTACAAATTATCAGAAACTGATTACTGCATTCATTGCCACCCTTGGTTTTAATGACACTAAAAAATTCCTGAACATTCAAAACATGGGCACCTTCTCTGCTCACTACACCTTTAGCTTCGACAATCTCGAAGGATAAAACAGTTGCATAAACTCATTACAAATAAAAAATCCTGTTCAGTTGAACAGGATTTTTTTGTTTATACAATAGTCAAACTGAAGAGCCAAATGATTTACAGCAGGTAATTGACCTAAAACATTTCGGGCAACGATTACCTGAAACGAGCATTTTATATAATTTTGGCCACACTCTCGACACACTAGAGTTTAAGCATTAAATACCGGTGAACAGAAGTTTTCTTTTAT
>CANJRM010000110.1 GCA_947476645.1 Bacteroidota bacterium | reverse complement strand
GGAAACCAACTCCAATAACTTCCTTTCTGAAATTATCGCTCGTGGTAAAATTCTTTTGCACTACGGCATCATCTTCGGTGCGCGTAAATTTATGCGACTGCATACTGATGTTATACTTCAGCAAAACTTTCAGTGCCCAATAACCGAAAGCGGCTTCAGTTCCGAAATTGAATTTCGAAGCGAGGTATTTTTCGGTAATGGCATTGCCGCTCTTGTTGGTTTTAAAACCCGTGAACAAAAGCGGTGTAGTGCCTACATCGCCACTCAAACTGAAACCAAGACTTGCGTAATCTTTCATGACCGGATGAAAAATAAAACCCGCATGAACGCCCAATGCTTTTGCCGAAAGCGAAGCCGCAGAATCGGGAAACTGCTGATACGCTACGTTCAGCGGCTGAAAGTGAAAACCAAGACCGGCATCAATACCTACATGCAATAATTTTTTAGGATTGTGCAAACGCGTTACCCATATTTTTTCATCGGAGTAAATCACCTTCTCCTGTTTCTCCGGCATGGCAATAGTCACGATATTCGAAACGCCTTCGCAACCGCTGATAGGCGATTTGTAAATGCACCGGTAATAAGTAGTAGAAGTAATGCGTGGAGATTTTATGCTCGATGCAATTGCACCCGCAACATCTTTCCATGTTTTTTGATTGTTGCTTTCCTGCCATTGATAAGCCGCATCGCCCGCGCTCCAAACTCCTTTTGCTTTAAGCGGAACTGTTTTTTCCGTGTGAATAGTGGCATCGCCTTTTGCAGTAACCTGCGGCACTTCAATTACTTTCACCAGCACATCGTTTGAAGCGGTTGCCGCGCAACCCGCCACCTGTGCCGAAAATAAAACACGAAAATGCGTAGTTGAAAACAACGGCTCAGTAGTATGGTTTTGCGAAACACCCGAAGCAATGTTCGCCCAGGTTTGATTATCGGCTGATGATTGCCACTGATAAGTTCCTGCTGCATTTTTTCCTGCAACTGAACTGGTGAGTTCTGCAATACCGCCTGAACAAATAGTCGTATTGCCAACTGCTGTTACGCTTGAACCCTGACCAACAGACACCGAAAAAACATCGGAAGTGGTTTCTTTACAAAAGCCCGAACCGGGTTTGTAAATGCAACGCAGAAAAGTTTCAGCTTGCAATGGCGGTGTTTTAAAACTTGCTGAAGTATTTGCATCGGCTTCTTTCCATTCTTTACCATCGTTACTTATTTGCCAGTGATAAGTTGCGCCTGTAACACCATCGGTTGATGAAGCGGTAACGGTGGCAATTCCTCCATTGCATACCGATGAATTTCCGCTAACGGTAACCACAGGTTCAACTACTGCAATCATTAATTCGTTGGTGGTTTGTTCAATTCCTGTTGCTTCATCTTTGCAAACACAGCGGAAGTAAGTCGTAGTATTGATAGCATCGGTTCTGCAATCGGAACTCGTTTTGCCTGCGAGGTTGTTCCATGTTTTCCCGTCCGCACTTGTTTGCCATTGATAGAGAGCCGTGGAAGTAGCCACCACTTTTGAAAGCAGATAAACGCTTTCGCCACTGCAAACTTTCTGACGACCGGTGATAACTGCACTCACCATTCCAACTCCCCAATCGAGCGGAATAGGTTGCGGAGTTGAGTTCACGAAAGGATATGCTGCAACTGAAGGTTTGAAGATTTTGAATTTATCAGAGAGCCATGTGCCGCTGAAAGAATATTCGGGAGATTCGATTGTCTTGTTCAATTCTCCATCGGGACCAATGCTTACGGAGTTCAACAAATAAACCGTGTGGTTACTGCAATCGCGGTAAATCATTTTCCAGTTTACATACTTAGGTGAAGTGGAAAGCGCACCGCTGATGCGATATGCAAATTTGTTTTTTGCACCCATGCATGAGTTGGAAGACATTTGAAAGGATACTTCTACAGTTACCGATTCATCATTGTAAACCTTTTCCCAGTTGGAATAATTACCCTGCGAAAAGCTGTGCAGCGTAGCAATAAGTATAAAGTGGAGAAGGAGAATTTTCTTCATCATAATTCGTTCAGAGAATTTATACTCAAGAAAGCCAAGTGAGTTCTATGAAGGAAGATTGTGATAAAGGAATTAAACACAGTGAAAACTGTGTTGCATTATTTTCTCTCCAACTCCATGAAGTCGAAACTATAAGCGTGTTTCTCATCTACCGAATATTTCTCGGTGTTGAGGGCTTTCCATTCGCTGTCACTTATTGCAGGGAAAAATGCATCGGCATCAGGGAATGTGTGATGCACTTTGGTGAGATATATTTTATCCGTTTGCTGAAAGCTGTGGCTGTAAATTTCACCACCGCCAATAATCATCAGTTCGGTTTCGCCATGGTCTTTCGAAAACTGAATTCCTTCTTCTACACTCGAAACTACTTTGCATCCTGGGGCAACAAAATCTTTTTGTCGCGTTACTATCACATTCACTCTTCCATTCAGCGGACGAAATTTGGGTGGAATACTTTCAAATGTTTTACGACCCATGAGTACATGATGCCCGTACGTAATTTCTTTGAAGTGCTTCATATCGGCAGGTAAGCGCCAAAGCAAATCGCCACCTTTACCAATGGCGTTGTTTTGAGAAATAGCAACTACGATGGAGATTTTCATAGACTGCAAACTATTCAATCAACTTCGGTTTCATAATAAATTTTCTGCGGCTATTGAATTCCTGTGTATCGTTAACCCTGGGATATGGCTCAGCGGGAACAGCCACTTCCAGAAATTTACAGAGCGGTTCCCATCCGTCTTTCGATTCAAACACCAGCAATTTTTCTTTGGGCACTGTGCGCATAACTTCTTCGTTCCATTTATTGAAAACAGATTTTGCGTATTCGCGGTCTTCAAATTTTCCGTTGAACATTTTTTGCCATATAGTTCCTGTTGCCCATGCAATAATATTTTGAAAGCCGCGCACCTGCGGAACAAACAACCCAACGAACTTCAAAAAATATTTTCCGAATCCTTCGGGATGCTGATAGATGGTGTTGTAGGCGCTCACATACCACTTGTCGGCATCACGCACCGTAAGAATCACTTTTGCATCGGGATATTTTTTCATCATCTGCTTGTAATAAGCACATGGCGGAAAATCAACAGCCGCCTGATACCCTTTAAACAAATCATCCCAATCAGGCTCTTCTCCGTTTTCTAATTGCTCCCAATATTTGAGTTGTGATGGATTAGCCATTAAATCCTGCATGTGATAGCACTTATCAAAGCCGAGTTGCTGCAACGCAGTTTTGAGTGACAGAGTTCCGGTTCTGCCAAGCCCCGCTCCAATTACTTTAATTGACATAGCGATTTTTTTTGTTCAAACGCAAGATGAAATTTATTGCAGAAGTTGCAAAATGCGTGATTAGATAAGCCTACAACAAGAAAATACTTTTCACTTACAAAAAACATTTTGCGAAATTCACTAAACACAATTTAAGAATGGAGTTAAAATCATTATTGAAATAGAATAATACTAGTGCCTCTTTTTTTAGAAATTAATGCTAACGGTATTTTCACTTTTCAAGTGATGTATTATGCTGTACTGGTTTTCCAGTTAGTGTTTGTTGCCCTTCAATCTACTTATCTTAAAAGAAGAGAGTATTTCTATTACTCGCTTTATATCGTTGGTCTTGGCATTTATTGCCTGGCCATCAACGAATCGCTTTTACAAACAGAAATTTTCTTTACCCGGTACCCTGTACTTCAACCATTTTTCGACAAGCCGATGGTTGTATAAGCAAATTGAATCGGACACCAATACCACGTTTAATTATCTCTCGAACACCAATAATCTTTTGGTGCTGAACGTAGGTGCTCATCAATTTGATGATGCCGAACGTTATTTGAAAATTCTGGAAACGAATCGTTACAAAGACAAGCGTGTGGAAGAACATCGCAAAACATTGTTTTCTAAAAACCTCATCTTCTTTCTTTTCGAAAAAAGTCATTACTACTTATTGAAAAAAGAAATTGAAGAAGCCGAAAAGCACTACCTGCAATCGAGCATTGAACTTTTGGGTAACAACAATTTATTCTCGTGCTATTACCTCGGTGTGTTGAACTTTGGCAATGGTGAGTTTGATAAAGCTTTGCCCTGGATTCAAAAAACAATGGCACACGAAAACACTACTTACATTAATGTGCAGGCCTATTGCCGCATTGTATCGGCATTAATTCATTACGAGCAAAACAATTTCTCGCTTCTCGAAAGTTCATTGCAAAACATGAATTACTTTATGAAGAAGAATAATTTTCATACACCTTATCTTAAAAATGTGGCGCTGCTTATTTCAAAACTTACTTCGCTCACTTCTGAAAAAGAAAAGGAGAAACACTTCAAAAAAATAATTGAAGAGGTAAGCGAAATGAACCGCGTTGAACTAAAAGGCGAGCAAAGTTATTTCCACTCGATGGATATAGTGGTATGGGCACAAAGCAAACTCAACAAACTAAGCTATGCCGAACAACTGGTTAAATCTTCGGTAAATCGCAAATGAATCGTTATGTCACCCTGAGCTTGTCGAAGGGTCTCCATCACATAACTCTTTTATCTTCACTTTTTTTACTCATCTTAGTAAACATGATTCAACAAATCCTTCCCGCTTATCAAAAAATTTATGCGCAGCATTTTCAATATGCGCAGGAACTTTCTACTGCAGATTTAACCAAAGCCGATAAAGAAGGTTTGTTTAATAAAGCTGCCTGGAACAAAGCGGGCAAGAATGCTTTCCAAGGTTTACCTGTTTCAAAAAAGTTTGGCGGCAAAGATTTTTCCGCACTCGAAACCTGTTGCGCATTCGAAGCATTGGGCAAAGGTTCAAAAGACAACGGATTGAATTTTGCCATTGGTGCACATTTGCTTGCTTCTGTTTTGCCTGTTTACATGCATGGAAACAAAGCCCAGCAAAAAGAATTTTTGCCACCGTTGGTTAACGGAAATAAAATAGCCGCTAACGCTATTACCGAAAAAAACTCGGGCTCCGATGTTTTTAGTATGGATGGCTTTGGCGAAAAAAAGGGGAAGGAGTACATCATCAACTGCAACAAGCTTTACATTACTAATGCTCCTATTGCCGATTTGTTTCTAGTGTATGTAATGACCGATAAAAAGAAAGGATTCTTTGGCGGGGTTTCGGCTTTTCTTGTTCCTGCAAAAACAAAAGGCATTTCGGTTTCTAAACCAAAAGACAAAATGGGATTGCGTACCACGCAAATGGGTTTTGTCAATTTCACCAATGTAAAAGTAAATGCCTCACAGCTTTTAGGCGAAGAAGGTGCGGGCGCATCTATTTTTAATGAGAGCATGGTTTGGGAGCGCACAGTGTTAAGCGCCATGCTTATTGGTCAGCTTGAACGGGTTTTTGACAAGGCGGTTTTGTTTTGCAAACAAAAAACCATCAGCGGCAAAAAACTGATTACGCTAACGAACATTGCACACACCTTAGCCGAAGTGCAAACTATCCTACATGCAGGTAAAAATCTAGTTTATGATGCCGCCTTATCTATTGATAAAAACACGCGCGACCGGGTAGTTAAATCGGCTATGGCTAAATCTTTTGTTTCTGAAAACGGAGTTGAGTGCGTAAAGAAACTGCAACTGCTTTATGGTGGTGCAGGTTACTTAACCGAAACAGAAATAGAGTGCGAATACCGCGACATATTTGCTTCGCTTATTTATTCTGGCACTACTGCTATTCAAAAAAATATTATTGCAGGGAATTTATAGCCAACTTTCCTAAAAAGAGCTAATTCCGCTAAATATCATTTGTCAACGAAATACGTTATACCTTTGGTACGGGCTTTGAATAGTAAAGCCGAAACGATTTTATGAAAACCATCAACGCAGTTTTATTGCTTATCCTTTTAAGTGTTAGTGCTTTTGCACAAAACGCAAAAGATACAATGGTAATTGGTGCTGCTCCAAAACCTGATACCATACCTACGGTGTATATGCACGATGTAAACATTGTGTATTTCAAAAGTTCAGAAGAGTGGATGCTGTATTACAAATACAAAAGCCGCATTCAAAAAGTTATGCCTTATGTAAAAATCGCGAAACAACTTTATGCCGAACTGAAAGAAGAAAAGGAAAACGATAAGCGCAGAGATTACAGGCATTACCGCAAAGACGTAGAAAAAGAAATGCGCGAAAAATTTGAAAAGGAATTGAAAGACTTAACCATTGGTCAGGGTGAAATGCTTTTTAAATTGATTAACCGCGAAACCGGAAATAACTCATACAACATTATCAAAGAACTGAAAGGCGGAGTAACTGCCTGGTTTTATCAGTTGGTGGGCAAACATTTTGGTTACGATTTAAAAGACCAATACGACCCTCAGAAAGAAAAGATGATTGAAACCATTATTAAAGAAATGGGACCAGCTTATAAGGTTGTGTAACCCTTCGACATAGTGTTTATCTTATCTGCTAATAACTTTTCATCCTGCAAATTCATACAATTGAAATGCCCATTGGGGCAAGTGTTGTAACCAAGTTTACTACAAGGGCGACACGACAAACCTTTTATTTCAAATTTTGCATTCGCCATTTCTTTTGCTCCGTAATACGGACTCATACCAAATTCAGGAATAGTATTTCCCCAAATAGAAATAGTTGGCTTTTTAAATGCTGCCGCTATGTGCATTAAACCTGTATCGTTAGTCACAACCAGTTTCGCTTGCTGCACAAGCGATGCTGATTGATTCAATGAAAACTTTCCGCAGGCATTAAAGATTTCTGTTGTTCCGTTTGCTTGTTGCACAATCTTCTCTGCTTCTTCGAAATCTTCTTTGCCGCCTAACAGCATCACAGGCATTTGCAATTGCTTAAGCACATTCGAAATCTTTTCAGCAGGAAACTTCTTGGTGCTATGTTTTGCTCCTATTACCCATGCCGCATATTCCTTTTGAAATGCGATTGGGAAAGTGTTTCTGTCAACTGCATCTTCTTTGGCAAGAAAATAATCTAATCCTTCACCATCATTCAGTACACCTAAACTTGCGCAGGTTTCGAGATAGCGGTCAACAATATGTTTGTTGGGCAAACGATTGATTTTTAAATTCACCCTCAACCATTTTTCAAAATTGATTTTGTTGAACGAATATGACCTTACACCAAGTAAAGTTTTAATCAGCAAGGTTCGCTGGTTGTTGTGCAGGTCAATTACACAATCAAATTTCTCCTCCTTCAATTGATTCACAAATTCTAAAACAGAGTTATCAAGCAAATGAATTTTGCTGATGGATGGATTGTGTTGAACTATAGAGTGAAACGCTTTTTTAGTAGCGTAATGAATTTCTGCATCGGGAAATTTCTTTTTGAGGCAGCGCACAACAGGAGTGGTCAGCACTATATCGCCAATAGAAGAAAAACGAAGAATCAGAAATTTCATCAGGCGGCAAGTTCTTTAATTCCTTCTACTAACTTATCTAAATCGCGCAGCGAGGTATAAACATGCGGAGTAATTCTTACTCCTTGCACCTTCTCCTGATTTACTGAAGAACAATGAATTTTTCTTTTCTCAAAAAGTTCTGTGGCAATATCGGCAGGTGTGCAACCGTCAATCGTGAACGTGGCAATAGCACAACTGTACTCATCTTTCATAGAAGTGAACAATTTGAACTTAGGAAACTTCAATGCCTTATTGCACCAGTAATTTTTAAGATAGCGAAGACGCTCTTCTTTTCTTTTGCTACCGATTAAATAATGGAAATCAATCGCATTGCCTATTGCCATTTCAGCAGCGAAAGAACGTGTGCCTATGGCTTCGAACTTTCCGATATTATCTGCATCAGGAATTGGTGCCGATAACAACGCCCACACATTCTTCACCATGCCTTTGCGTATATACATAAAGCCTGTGCCGAACGGAGCGCATAACCATTTGTGACATGAAGTAGCATAATAGTCGCAATCCAAATCAGAAATTTTATAATCAACATGCACAAACGAATGCGAGGCATCAACAATTACTTCGCAACCTTTTTTGTGCGCCATGTCTGCAATCTTTCGCGCAGGCAAAATTTGCCCCGTCCAGTTGAGCATGTGAGTAATGTGAACGATTCTTGTTTTCGAAGTAATAGCGTTTGAAAACTTTTCTACAAAGACTTCATCGCTCTCTACAGGTAAATCAAAATCCACCCAAACCAATTTTATTCCATCACGTTTCTCGCGTTGTTTCCACGCGTTCATCATGTTCGGGTAATCGTATTTCGAAAGCACTACTTCATCGCCTGCTTTTAAATTCAAACCGAAAATGATAGTGTTTAATCCTTCGGTAGTGTTTCGGTTGATTGCAATTTCATCGGGAGAACAACCCGCTAGTTCGGCAATCTTAGCGCGCAAAGGTTCGCGCCCCTGGTCTAAGATGCGCCACATGTAATACGAAGGCGCTTCATTGCAATACTGATAAGAGCGAATGTGCGCGTCCTGCACCGGCTTGGGCTGCGGACTAACTCCGCCATTGTTTAAATTAATAATGGTTGATGAGACCGTGTATTGCTCACGAATCAAATTCCAGAAGTCTTCATCTTTTGCAGCATCACTTGGAGCAAGCGGAGCAATGCGCTCTAAATGCAATTTCAATTCGGCTGCCTGTGCAGGCTGCATCCATTCGAGCAACGATAGTGATGCTGTGGCTAATGCAGAACGTTGAAGAAATTGTTTGCGCGAGAACATGCTTAGTTTCGTTTTAAACTCTCTTTTATCTCGGTCAGTTTTTGTTTGGTGTGTTGAGCAAAGTCGCCCTGCATCATCCAGTTGTAATAACCTGAATCGGTTTTTAAAACTTCTTCTACCGGTTTGCCTTTATACTTACCGAAATTGAAAACAGCTTTCCCTCCGCTGAAAAGAAATCTTCTTCCGCTGTCTAAGAATCTTTCTTCGTTGCTGAAATCGTGCAGGAAAGAAACATCGGGTTTCAACTCATCGCCATACTTTTCTAACTGTGCTAACAGAACTTCGTAAGTAGCATTGGTATCTGCTTCGGCACTGTGTGCATTGGTTAAATCTTTATCGCAATAAAATTTATATGCGGCTTCGAGTGTTCGTTTTTCGAAAAGCGTGTAAATGCGATGCACATCAATCAAAGCACGGTTGTCAATACTAAAACTTACACCGTTGCGAATAAATTCTTCGAGCAACATAGGCACATCGAACTTGTTCGAATTGAAACCAGCGAGGTCACATGGGTCGAGGAGTTCAAAAATCTCTTTTGCTTTTTCTTTAAACGTAGGAGCTGTCATTACATCTTCGTCATAAATGCCGTGAATCTTCGATGCTTCAATAGGAATAGGAATGGTTGGATTTAAACGCTGCGTATAAATTGCTTTTTTGCCATCAGGGTAAACACACAACACACTTATTTCAACAATGCGGTCTTTTACAAAATCAATACCGGTAGATTCTAAATCAAAAAAAGCAAGCGGACGTTTAAGATTCAGTTTAGAAGCAGTTTCTACAAACAGGTTGAGTTGTTCTTTCATGTTGATTTGATTTCGGAAGTTCTACAAACTTAGAAATGTACAGTTGATTTTTAGTGCTTTAAAAACAACCGAACATTTTGCCTTTACCCTTTATTGCCAAAATGTTTTCGAATGAATCCTCTGTTTATACAGAGGATTCATTTTTTTTGTCAATAAAGATTTATTCATGAAAAACTTTTTTCTGCTTATCGCCTTGTTGTTTTCGTTAAGTGCCGTGTGTTTGCCAGCGGGAATGAACTACGACACTTTGCCAAATGAATTAAGCATAATGACTTACAACGTAAAGTTTTTGCCGCGTGGTGCTTTTTATATTCATCATCATCCGGTGGTGCGCGCACGGCTTATTCCTGCACAGTTAATGAAAGAAGCACCCGATGTAATTGTGTTTGAAGAAGCGTTTGACGGATATGCCGACCGCGTTATGCGCAGAAAACTAAAACCCATGTATCCGTATTGTGCGGGTTGGAAGAACCGCAAAGTCATCAGTTACAAACGCGCGGGCGGTGTGCTCATGTTCAGTAAGTATCCGATGAAGGAAATTGAAAGCATTACTTACAGCAAATGCAAAGGCATTGATTGTATTGGCCATAAAGGTTCGTTGCTGGTGGAAGTGGAACATCCGAAACAAAGGTTTCAGGTCTTGGGCACGCATATGCAGGCAGGTGGTGGTAATGAAATAAAGAAAAGCCAGCATGATGAAGCCGGTGAGTTATTGAAACGCCACGAAGAAAAAGGAGTACCTCAGTTTGCTGCCGGTGATTTTAATACACATAAAGTAGATACGGTTTTGTATCCGCATTTGCTTAAAGCCATGTGTTGCGAAGACGGTGAAATTTGCACTGAACTAAAATTTTCTACCGACCATTTATTAAACGATATGGGGAATTACAATCCAACTAAAAGGGGAGTGATTGATTTTGTTTTGTTTAAAGGCAATGGATTTGAACCAAAGGAAACCAAGCGCTGTGTAATTGCTTTTGAACAGCAATGGAACAAGAAACATAAATCGCTGAGCGACCATAACGCGGTGGTGTTGAGAATGAAGTTATAAGAAAGTCGGATGTCCGATGACCGATGACCGATGTAAATACAATTTAAGAGAGTCGGAAGTAGATACTAACTTTTATTAACCGCGCTATGGTTTATGTTTGCGCCACTAAAAATTGATATGAAGAAAATAGTTTC
>CANJRM010000109.1 GCA_947476645.1 Bacteroidota bacterium | reverse complement strand
GGTCTTACTGCAGGAACTTATTCTGCTATTCAGACATTTCATCCAACAAATCCTGCTTGTGGATTTACTTTACCTACTACCTATACAATTTTAGACCCTACTCCACCTGCAAAACCGGGTATAGTTGCTTCTGCTACTCAAATTTGCGTTAATGGTTCATTTACCTTAACGGCAAGCGGAGTGGGAAGTGCGACATTTGCATGGTCTGGTCCGAGCGGTTTTACAGCAAGTACAGCAGCATTTACCCGGACACCTGCAACCCTTGCGATGACGGGTTCTTACTGTGTGCATCAAACTGCTCCGAACGGTTGTGTTTCTACCGATTCATGTATAACAATTACCGTAAATCCTCTTCCTACCCTTACCGCATCAAGTAATACTCCTGTATGTACAGGCTCAACAACTTCTATCAATCTTACATCAACCCCTGCTGCCGGAACATCTCCTTATCCAACATTTGCCTGGAGCGGTGTAGGTGGTTTTAGTGCAGCAACACAAAATGCAACTAACGGCCCTCCGGTAACAGCGGGAATGGCTGGTGCATATAACGTGACAGTAACCGATAGTAAAGGTTGTACAGCGACTGCAACAACAAGTGTAGTTGTAAATACTTCGCCATCTGTTGCGCCTACAAGCAACTCACCTATTTGTTCGGGAGTTGGAAAAACATTGACACTTAATGCAAATCCAACCGGAACAATTTCAACTTATAGTTGGAGTGGTCCTGCATCATTTAGTAGCGCTATACAAAATCCATCCCGTACAAACGCTTTGCCTGGTTATTCAGGTTCATACACATTAAGTGTAACAGCAACTAACGGTTGTACTGCTACAGGAAATGTGAACGTAACAGTTAACGAGTCTCCTTTTGCTACACCTTCAAGCAATTCTCCTGTTTGTGCCAATGCCACACTTTCGTTTAATGCAAATCCTACATTAGGAACAACGCCTTATACATTTACATGGAGCGGGCCGGTTGCCTTAACTAACGGAACTACTCAAACTCCTTTTGTAACCAACGCACAAGTTGCATCATCGGGAACTTACAATGTTACTGTTACTTCGGCTAACACTTGTACTGCTACTGCTTC
Source organism: Bacteroidota bacterium (assembly GCA_947476645.1). Lineage (GTDB taxonomy): Bacteria > Bacteroidota > Bacteroidia > Chitinophagales > LD1 > Bog-950. Next base: position 9,654 of record CANJRM010000109.1, on the reverse strand, counting down.
TATAGCGGCTACGGTAAATCCAAATCCGGTTGCAGCACCAAGCAGCAACTCACCGATTTGTCAGGGCGTTCAACTTAATTTATTGACGAACCCATCTGGTGGTTCGGGAACTTTCTCAACTTATAATTGGAGTGGACCTTCTTTCAGCAGTGCATCACAAAATCCATCTATAACAAACGCACAACCTGCAAATTCGGGAACGTACGATGTAACTGTTACTGATAACAGAGGTTGCACAGGAACAGGTTCAACAAGTGTTACTGTAAATCCAAATCCAACATTAACAGCAAGCAGCAATTCTGCTGTGTGCGCGCCAAACCCTTTAAATCTTACTTCTACACCAAGCGGTGGTTCAGGCGTTTATTCAACATATAGCTGGACTGGTCCTTCGTCATATTCAAACGCAACTCAAAGTCCTACACGTAATCCTTCTACTACTGCAATGACAGGAACATACAATGTGACTGTTACTGATAACAGAGGATGTACTGCAAGTGCAACAACAAACGTTACGGTTAATTCAACGTTAGTTGCTACGGCTTCGAGTAATACTCCGGTTTGTACTGGCGGAACTTTAAATCTTTCTTCAACACCAAACAGTGCTGCTTCTTATGTATGGAGCGGACCAGCTTCTTTCAGCAGCAATGCACAAAATCCATCGCGTAGTAGTGCGATTGCAGGATATGCAGGAACATATAATGTGGTAGTTACTGATGGCAACGGATGTTCGGGAAGTGCCAATGCAGTTGTTGTTGTAAACAGCGGAATTTCAATAGCACCAAACAGCAATACACCTGTTTGTACAGGTGCGTCTTTAAACTTATCTTCAAATGTAACAGGTGGAACTGCACCTATATCTTATACATGGACAGGACCAAATTCGTTTAGTAATTCTGGAGCAAATCCTACTATAGCAAGTGCTGTGATAGCATCTGGAGGAACGTATAATTTGACTGTTTCTGATGTTAATGGCTGTTCTGCTTCAGGAACTACCGTTGTAGTTATTAATCAATCACCTTCAATTTCTGCATCGAGCAATACTCCTGTTTGTACAGGATTAACCATAAATCTGAATTCAACACCAAGCAGCGGAACTATTCCTTATAGATTTACTTGGAGCGGTCCTTCTTCTTTTGTAAGTCAGGCAGAAGATACAACACGCGGAACTGCAACGCTCGCTATGGGCGGAACGTATTCAGTTACTGTTCTTGATAACAATAACTGTTCAGCAACTGCTTCAACTGTTGTAGTTATAAATCAGTCACCTAGTATTACTGCTTCAAGTAATACTCCGGTTTGCGAAACGCTTACACTCAATTTAACTTCAACACCAAGCAGCGGAACACCGGGTTATACTTTTGCTTGGGGCGGACCTGTTACTTTCAGCAGTGCAAGCCAAAATCCTTCCCGTTCAGCAATGACATTAGCTATGGCAGGGACCTATACGGTAACGGTAACAGATGCTAACTTATGTACAGGTTCAGGAAGTACGTCAGTTTCTGTAACTCCAAAACCATCTTCGGGAACGGCAAGTGCTTTACCTAATCCTATTTGTACAGGTAATACTTTGAATTTAAGTGTTACAGGTTCTGGAGGAACCTGGGGATGGAACGGACCAAACAGTTTTACTTCTGCTTCTCAAAATCCTTCTATCGCGACTGTAACTTTAGCAGCAAACGGAACATATAAAGTAGCTCATACAGTATCAGGATGTACATCTGATTCTGCGTCAGTAGCAGTAGTGGTTAATCAAACTCCAGGTACACCAACGGCAGGAGCTTCTCCAAATCCTATTTGCTCAGGAAATACTTTAAATCTGACTGCTACAGGTGTAGGAGCAAGTTGGAGTTGGAGTGGTCCGAATGGATTTATTTCTGCTTTACAAAATCCTACAATTTCAAGTATTACGACAGCAGGAACAGGAACTTATTCTGTTTTCCAAACCATTAATGGTTGTACCTCTGTTGCTCCGGGAACTGTAGCAGTTACAGTTAACCAAACACCTACTGCTCCTTCGCTTTCAAGTAACAATCCAAGTTGTTACGGAGATACTTTAAAATTATTTGCTGGAACAGTTGCCGGTGCAACTTATTCTTGGACAGGACCGGGAGGATTTACTTCTTCTCTTCAAAATCCTGTTCGTCCGAATGCAACACCTGCTATGAATGGCACTTACTCACTTAATGTGACTGTTCTCGGTTGCACAAGCGTAACACCTTCAACAGTTAATGTAAGTACAATTGTTTCTTGTCCTCCGGTTGCGGTTAATGATGCATACTCAACAAATGAGGATGTAACTTTAAATGTTCTGGCAACCGGAATTCTTGTGAATGATTTTGATAATTCAAATCCGGCACAGCCATTAACATTAAACACTACACCAATTTGCAATCCTGCTCATGGTTCAGTTACTATCAATGCGAACGGAAGTTTCACTTATATCCCGAGTCTGAATTATAATGGTTTGGATACTTTCTGTTATAGCATTTGTGATAACGAAGTTCCTGTTGCGTGTGATACAGCTATTGTGGTAATTACTGTTGTTCCGGTGAATTATCCTCCTGTAGTACGTGATACTACTGTAATCACTCCGGAAGATAATCCAATAACTATTTGTTTACCAATCACCGACCCAGAAACAGCAACACAATTGCATATTCTTTCGGCTATTACTTGTGGCCCCGTAAATGGAATTATTACTTCTTCTACCATAAACAATGGTTCGAATCCGCACTCTATCTGTATTACCTACTCTCCGAATTTAAACTTCAACGGAAGCGATTCTATCTGTATAGTGATTTGTGATAACGGAACGCCTCAACTATGTGATAACGCAGTTATACATATTACGGTAACGCCTGTAAATGATAAACCTGTTGCAGTAGATGATTATTTTGTTTCTTGTGTTGATACCGCATTGAAGCAAAACTTTATGCTGAATGATGGTGACGTTGACGGACCATCATTACAATACAGCGGAATTGTATTCGGACCTTTTGTAGGAACGATTACATCGGGTCCGACAGTAGGTGGAAATTTCACCTTTACACCTCCGGTTTCGTTTAACGGCCTCGATTCATTCGCTTATGTAATTTGTGATAACGGAACTCCGAATTTGTGCGACACAGCGGTTGTAATTCTTGATTATAGCTGCGTGAATGTTCCGCCAATTGCGTTGAACGATGATTTCACTATTAACGAAGACCAGACGTTGAATAATACCGTAGCAACAAACGATGTTGACCCTGATGGTGGGATTTTGACTTACAATACAACACCGGTTGTAGGTGTATCTCATGGTGCGGTTACCTTGAATTCGAACGGAACATTTACATATGTTCCGAACCCGAATTATTTCGGGTCAGATTCTTTTGTTTATTCTGTTTGCGATAACGGCTCACCGGTTAAGTGTGATACAGCAACTGTTTACATTACTATTTTACCGGTAAACGACCCACCATTTATTCCTGATACAACGATTACAACAGGCGAAGATACAGCCGTAAATATTTGCTTACCGATAACTGATATTGAATCATTTGACCTTCATGTTTCAGCAGTTTATTGTTTCCCAACAAACGGAACTTTAAGCGGGCTTTCGGTAAATAATATTTCGAGCCCTCATCAGGTTTGTGTGCTTTATTCTCTGAACCTGAATTACAACGGAACGGATAGTTTCTGCTTAATCGTTTGCGATAACGGAACACCTGCAAAATGCGATACTTCGATTATTCATATCAATGTAATACCAGTTAACGATCCACCAATAGCGGTGAACGATAATTACAGCACAAATGAGGATGTTACTTTAGTTACATCATCTCTAACGGGAGTTAGAAATAACGATAACGATAATGCCGATGGAAACGCGGTAACTACTTTGTCAGTTACCACTACTCCTGTTATTAATGTTGCTCACGGAACACTTACATTAAGCAGCGATGGACATTTCACTTACATACCTACTTCAAACTATTGCGGAACGGATTCATTCCAATATCGTGTATGTGATAACGGAACACCGCTTCCAAGTTTATGCGATACAGCGACTGCCTATATCACTATCAATTGTGTAAATGACCCTCCGGTAGTAATTGATACACCGATTACACAATGTGAAGATTGCGGACCAATTACTGTTTGTATTCCGGTAACAGATAATGACCCAGGACAGCAGCATTTTATTTCTGCAACATTCTGCGGACCTAACAGTGGAAGCTTATCGTCTACGTTGAATGGACCTTCGTTTGATTTATTGTGTGTTACATACACACCTAACGTTAACTTTAACGGACTTGATTCTATCTGTATAATTGTTTGTGATAATGGCATTCCTTCATTATGCGATACCACGCATATCACGATAACCGTTACACCTGTTAATGATCCACCAATAGCGGTGAACGATAATTACAACACGAATGAAGATGTTACTTTAGTTACGTCTTCAGTAACCGGTGTTAGAAATAACGATAATGATAATGCTGATGGAAATGCGGTAACTACTTTATCAGTTACCACTATTCCTGTTATTAATGTTGCTCACGGAACGCTTTCATTAAGCTCGGATGGTTCGTTTACTTATGTTCCTACATCAAACTATTGCGGAACCGACTCATTCCAATATCGTGTATGTGATAATGGAACACCTCTTCCAAGTTTATGCGATACAGGAACTGCTTACATCACTATTAATTGTGTGAATGATCCTCCGGTTGTAATTGATACACCGATTACACAATGTGAAGATTGCGGACCGATTACAGTATGTATTCCTGTAACAGATGCGGATGCAGGACAAACGCATTTTATTGCTGCTACTTTCTGCGGACCTAATAACGGAACGGTATCTTCTACATTGAATGGACCTTCGTTTGACTTATTGTGTGTTACTTACACTCCTACTGCAAACTTTAACGGTAATGATTCTATCTGTATTATTGTTTGTGATAATGGTTCACCGGTATTATGTGATACTACACATATTACAATTACGGTGACTCCTGTTAATGACCCACCAATTGCAGTTAATGATAATTATAGCACGAGTGAAGACAATCCGATTGTAACGACTTCGTTAACTGGCGTAAGAAATAACGATAACGATAATGCCGATGGAAATGCAGTAGCGACTTTGTCTGTTACTACAACACCAGTCATCAACGTTGTTCATGGAACGCTTGTTCTAAGCAGCGATGGACATTTCACTTACACACCAACATCGAACTATTGCGGAACAGATTCATTCCAGTATCGTGTATGCGATAATGGAACACCGCTTCCTAGCTTGTGTGATACAGCAACCGCGTATATTTCTATAACTTGTACGAATGACCCACCAGTTGTTCGTGATACAACTGTAACTACTCCGGAAGATACACCTATTACAGTTTGTATTCCTATTTCAGATAATGATGCTGCTGATATTCATGCATATTCTCTTTGTGGTAATGCGGTAAACGGAACGTCAGTTATTTCTGTGAATAATGGTTCATTGCCACATACAGTTTGTGTTACTTATACTCCGTACGTAAACTTCTATGGAACAGATTCTATCTGTATCATAATTTGTGATAACGGCTCACCACAAGGTTGCGATACATCGCATGTTTATATCAATGTAACTCCGGTGAATGACCCACCTTGGGCTGATACAATTTTTGTTTACACTTATCAGGATCAACCTGTGGGAGTGAATGTGAGTGGTGCATCAGGAGACCCTGATGGAAATCCGTTGACTTATACTTATGGTTCTCCAACTCCAAACAACGGAGTGGTAACTGTGGTAGGAAGCGGAAGCGTGGATGTAACCCCTAATTCAGGATTTACAGGAACATTTACTATCCCTTACCAAGTTTGCGATTTGAGTCCTTACAATGTAAATATCCTTTGTGCTAACGCAGCAATAGTAGTTGTTGTATTGCCTCCGGGAGATACGGTGAACAATCATGCGCCTGTTGCTAATAATGATTTTGCAACTGCACCTGTAAATACACCAATCGTTATAAACGTTCTGAATAATGATTACGATCCGGATGGAGATAATCCGCTTTCGGTTACTGTAACTACTCTTCCAAATCATGGAACCGTTTCAGTAAATCCGAATGGAACTATCAACTACAATCCTTCAACAGGATTTTCGGGATATGATACATTGACTTATACTTTATGCGACCCAATTGGAACAACATTGCCACGTCCGCTTTGTGATCAGGCAACGGTTATTATTTCTATAAATCTCGATCCGATTGTTGCGGTTAATGACCCACCTGTTGCAGCTGATGATTTTGCGGAAATTTGTACCAATTCAACAGTAACGTTCCACTTGTTACAAAATGATTACGACCAAAACGGAAATGCAATTACTTCTTGTTCGATAATCCAGAACGTTACTAACGGAGTACTTACAAACCCTGGTTTCGGACTTTATATCTACGATCCGAATAACGCATTTGCAGGATACGATACTTTACTCTATCGTATTTGCGATAACGGCACACCATCGCTTTGCGATACAGGTATGGCAGTTATTCACGTATTACCTAATCCAACTCTTACTCCGAATGTTGCCTCGATTATAAATTGCAGCAACGATAGTGTAAATATTCTTGTTACTTCAGATGTGCCGGGAACAACAATTACCTGGACAGCTACTAACGGAACAAGTGGAACAGGAGATGTTCATACAGTTCTTTCAAATTCGGGAACGACTAACTTGACTGTTACTTACACCTTCACCGGTGTATCTGCAGGCGGTTGTGGAAGTTCTTCGATAGCGGTGCCTGTTACAGTTAGACCTCGTCCAATTGCTACAGCTTTTGTGAATACATCGCTCGTTTGTTCTGGCGAAAATGTAGTGATAAACGCTTTATCAAATATTGGCGGAACTACATTTGCTTGGTTTGGTTCAGATGGAACCAGCGGAACAGGAAACAGTATCAGTGTGAATCCGCTTAACAACGGAACTTCAACTATTGTAGTGAACTATGTAATCATTCCAACATTCAACGGATGTAATGGTGATAGTTTAGTTATTCCGATTTCGGTAAAACCTCGTCCGGCTCTTTCGTTGAATCCTACAGCACAAACAGTTTGTAGTGGAACACCAATTACCATTGGTATTTCATCTACCGTACCTGGAACCAATGTTACTTGGGTAGCAACGGACGGAAACAGCGGAAATACATTCACGATTAACGATAGCCCTGTAAATATTACTTCAAGCAATATTGTTGTTACCTATACCGTGAATGGTTCGTTCAACGGCTGTAATGCAAACACGGTATTCGGTACGGTGACTGTTCGTCCTCGTATTGTAGCGGATGCAGGTCCTGATAAAACTGTAACAGCATGTTCAGGAAGTTGCGTTCAGATTGGTGGTTCACCAACAGGAGCTGGCGGTTCGGGAACATTGACTTACAGTTGGACTCCAACTTCTGGATTGAGTAGTTCTACTACTGCAAATCCTACAGCATGCGGAATTCTTTCTAATACATCTTTTGTTGTAGCAGTTACCGATGCATTCGGTTGCAGCGCTTCAGATGCCATGAATATTACTTCATCGCCAAGTTCACTTACTGCTGAAGCTGGTGCGGGTGGTGCATTCTGTTTGGGAAGTGGAGATAGTGTAATGCTTGGAGGTTTCCCTACTGCCGTGGGTGGAGTACCTGCTTATACTTATACATGGGCTCCTTCAGGTTTGAATTTGACAAACCCTGCGAACCCTTGGGCATTCCCTTCAGCAACTACTAAATATTACTTAACAGTAACTGATGCGCTTGGTTGCACATCTATAGATTCGACTATTGTAACTGCATATCCGCAATTATTTGCAAGTGCGGGAACTGACACAATTGTTTGTGCAGGATTCCCAGCGAACCTTGGTGGAAATCCAACAGCGGTTGCTGGTAGCGGAAGCGGATTTACTTATGCATGGGCGCCTACAAATAATGTGAGCAATACTGCGGTATCAAATCCAACAGCTTCACCGGTTGTTACTACTTCGTATGTGGTAACAGTAACTGATGGACACGGATGTCGTGCATCGGATACTATTCAGGTTGTTGTTCGTCCTACTCCTACTGCTCAGGCTGGTCCGGATAAGACGATTGCAGCATGTCCTGGTGATAGCGTAATTCTGGGAGATAATCCTGCCGCAATTGGAGGAGTTCCGGGTTATACTTATTCATGGTCACCTTCTACAGGAATTATTACTTCAACAACCATTGCTAATCCGGTTGTAAAGAATTTAGCTTCTGCACAAACGTATACCTTGGTTGTAACTGATGCCAATGGTTGTACAAGTTCAGATAACATTACAGTCAATGTTTCTCCAAATAATCTTTCTGTAAATGCAGGTAATGATAAATTTATTTGCTACGGAAACTCTGTTCAGTTGGGAGCATTGCCGGTTGTTGCAGGTGGAACTCCACCTTATGTTTATGCATGGGTAGGTGGTTCGCTGAATAATTCAACGGCTTCAAATCCTGTAGCAAATCCAACAACTAATACAACTTATACGGTTAACGTGACTGATAGTAAAGGCTGTTCAGGAAGTGATGTTGTAGAGGTTACGGTTAATCCGAATTTGTTTGCAAATGCAGGACCTGATACAACAGTATGCTCAGGAAGTAGTGTAGTAATTGGCGGAAGTCCAAGTGCTATAGGAGGAACTTCAGGATATACTTATTCATGGACTCCAACTATTGGTATATCAGTACCAAACAGTGCTAATCCTTCTGCTTCTCCAATTACTGTTACTACTTATCAATTGCTTGTTGTTGACAGCAAAGGTTGTTCATCTTTAGATGAAGTAACAGTAACTCCAAGAACAAATCCAATAGCTGATGCAGGCTCAGATAAAATTCTGGTGAATTGCTCAGGTGATTCAACATTCATTGGTGGCTTACCAACAGTTGTAGGTGGTGGAACTCCGCCTTATACTTGTGTTTGGTCACCTGATTTCGGATTGAGTCAGGATAGTACATGCAATCCAACTGTTTATGGAACTGCTATCGGACTTGGTTCACATTCGTATCAATTAGTGGTAAGAGATGTTTATGGTTGTGTTGGTGTTGATTACATGATAGTAGATGTTATTCCAAGCACACTACAAGCTGATGCCGGTAATAACGGAAAGCTTTGTTCTAACTCAGGAGGAACAATTACCATTGGAGGAAATCCAACAGCAGCAGGTGGAATAGCACCATTCAATTTTACATGGTCAGGAACAGATGGATTTACAAGTAATCTTCCTAATCCACAGGTTTCACCTGCAGTTACTACGACTTACTATGTAACTGTTATGGATAGCAAAGGATGTACTTCTACAGATTCGGTAAAAGTGGTTATCAATACTGCACCTTCTGCTAATGCAGGAAGAGATACAATTCTTTGTTCAGGATTCTGTGTAACATTAGGAAGTGGTTCTACCGGTACTGGTGGAACTCCACCATACCAATATTTGTGGGCACCAACAATTGGATTGAATGCAAACAATACTCCTAATCCATTAGCATGTCCGCTCATTACAACAACTTTCAATGTTCAGGTAACTGACTCTAACGGTTGCGTAATTAATGATGCGGTGACTGTTACTGTTCGTCCGGTTCCTGTTGCAAATGCAGGAACAGATGCCAGCATGACAACATGCAG
>CANJRM010000108.1 GCA_947476645.1 Bacteroidota bacterium | reverse complement strand
CCATGCGACCATTTGTTATATAGCTCAGGATTGGTACTCATAAATTTTTCCTTTGCAAGTTGGTATAGGTCAGCATCTTTATTGACATCTCCTGTTATCTCGTAAGTAAAGAAACCGTTATCGGCAATCTTTTTCCCTTTTACGGAAGTGAATTTAACGGTAGTTGCATGTGCAGCAGCAGAAGTTACATTACCAGCCGCTTCACTCTTCACATTTTGACCGGAGTTAACCGAAGCAGAAGAGGTAACAGTTTGCGCATTTAAATGAATAAGCAAAAGCACAAAAAAAAGAGTGAGCGAAAATGAATGCGCTTTGGCTAATTGCTTTGTTGATGGTGTAGTAAAAATTTTTTTCATAATGCTGTGTAGTTAGGGTTATAAAAAAGAGTATTGAGGAATATGGAAGATTTTTCTTTGGCCTCTTTGGTAAGAGGGTGTGTAGGTAGTTGAGCGGCAATTGTATAATTACCTCGAAGTGTAGAGCAATGATTCATAGCAATGATTTTATAGTTTATAGAAAAATCAAAAAAGCAATGAATGACATGTGGTAAACTGCATAATTGCAATCTACTTTCTACTGAAACATTTTTTACATTCTGTTTACCACGTGCCGGGCATCTACTAAAACATTCCGCTTTTTAAGACGGTCACACCAAAGAATTTCTGCTTTAGTGTACAGGTATATAATGTTATAACAGTGTGTCCTGAAACGGTTTTTACTCCGTTCATAAGCGCAATATAACTTATTTTCAAAAGTTTGTCAAACTTTTTTTTAAATTTTTTTTGCCGCTTTGAACATAATTTGCCAATTCTGTGCCAATTATTTATGAAAATAAAAGCCCGCGCTATAAATCTAGCAGGGGCTTTTGTTTTGTAGCTGTAATTTTAAATTTCTTACTACCTAGCTTATTTCATATACTTCTACCGTTATACTTCCACCGTTTACGTTAAATATATTCATAAAAGAATTAGCGGGCACAAAGCCAAGTTCAGCGGCAGTAAAAATTCGGTTGTCGCCTACGTTAAGTGCTTTCCCTACTACTGAATCTGCAGGAGCCTCATTAGCCGCAGCGGCAAAATATACAAGCACCTTTCCGTTTCCGTTTTCGCCTGTTACAATAAACCTGAATTTTTTGGTGTTGGTTACCGGCACATCCTGCAGCAGCACATTGCTTACGGAGTTAGCCACTGAAGATTCTATTGTTACAATTAATTCTTCGCTTACCAAATCATAAAGCAGGGCAAAGTCAATATAGTCGCCTACTCTTTTTAAATCGGTGAAAAACTGTTGCAGCAAACCGCCATAAACAATTCCTAAATACGCATTCATGGTCAACACCCTTTGTGTTTCGCGCTGGCTACGAACATCATTGAGGTTACCTTCTTTTCCCTGCTGTGTGGAACGCGCAGCATTACATAGGGTGTAGTAGGCAGCTATATCTGCCTGTACTGCAACAAGCGAAATATGGTCACCGGTATATTCCAGCAATTTATCGCGCAGTATGCGAAGTGCGCCAAGCCGCTGCTCATAGGTGCCATCGTAAAACGGATTGCGCTTATGCGGAAATATTTCAATTTCTGTTGAAGAATCTTCGGGAAAGACAGCCCGAATTTTTCCTTCCCAGTCTTTTAGTTTATCGCCCATATTATCTATAAGGGTTTCAAATAAATTGGTTTTGCCTTTGTAGGTTCCTTCTAACAAACCTACGGCATCGTTCAATGCCTGGTAGGCATTAAAGAAAGGAAGAAAGGCCGTGTAAATAGCCAGTAACAACACATTGCTGTTACCTTCTAATTTTTGCACAGTGTCGGTAATTAAGCTCATCGCTTTTTTGTGTGTGCCTTGCGTTTGAATCTCAAACGAGTTTTGCAGCATTCGGAATATGCGTTCCATGATTTCTAAAATTTACGGTTTATAAAAATTGAATTACACAACCATAACGCGCTCAACATTTATTTTATTATGCCGGCAGCAATAAAAAAATGTTAAAGAAAAAACGGGGGCTTTTAGCTATGGACGAATGTCCAAACCCTCTATGGAAACCATAGAACTATTAGACGAATGTGCAAAGGCTCTCCACGCGGTAGAGAGGTATTGGACGAATGTGCAAAGGCCCACCACGCAGTAGAGAGGCATTGGACGAATGTGCAAAGGCTCTCCACGCAGTAGAGAGGTATTAGACGAATGTGCAAAGGCTCTCTGTGTAGTAGAATGCTATTGGACGAATGTGCAAAGCTTGTATACGCGGTAGCGAGGGTCTGGACAAATGTCTAAAGGGTATATCCTCTTCCTTTCGTAGTGCGGTACAACACCAGTTTCTGCTTTATCAGGAAATTCATCAGCACTATTTTGAAATTGGAAAACCATCCATTTATTATGTATTAAACTCAGTTGCCACTTGCCTAAAAATTTCTTTTCAAAATCACATCTGTTGATAAATAAAGGCGGTAACTATTCATGCTACTGTTTCTTTACGCTCCATATTTCCTAAAGAACTATGAAGAAGTTTTGCAGCTCATGCGGCAATCAACTTGAATTAAGCCAACGATATTGCAGCGAATGCGGTATTGTAAATCCGTTTTTTGTTCCCGCCTTTATTTTACTCTCCGACCAAAGCGATGTGCTGGAGAAACTTCGCATTGAAAAAGAAAAAATCGAAAAAGAGTTAGCCGAAAAAGAAGAGAAACAAGCGGAGTTTGTGCGTCAGGAAATGATGCGGAAAGAGTTGGATGAAAACGATCGTAGAAGAAAAGAGAATCTTGAAAAAGAAATGATTTTGCGCGAAGCACTCGAGCGTGAAAAGTTTGAAGAAAATTTCAAAAAAGAAATTCTGCGGGTAAAAGAAGAAACCGAGCAATACAAGCAGGAGACGATTGATATGCTGCGCCAGATGCGCGATGAAATTCAGCAGCAAATTGAACAGGAACACACTCGTTTGAAAGAAGAGTTTGAATTGGTGAGAAGAGAACAGGTAGTGCCTGAGCACGTTGAACCAGTTGAATCTGTTACTCCATCTGTAGCCCTTGTTCAAAATGAAAAAAGTAATAAAGGCGCAGTGGCTTTATTGTTTGTTGTACTAAGCGTGGGAATAGGTTTGGCTTACTTTTATTTTACCAATATCTATAACAGTAATTCGGTTACTAAAGAAAATTTACTGAGTAATTCAGATAACGGGAATGAAACTTCTTTATCTATTTCTGATTCATTAAATGAAGTAGCAAATAATGCATCGGCTGATACGTCAACTACCATTCAAGAACCTATTGCAGAAACAAACACTTCGGTTGTAAACAACACTGCTAATGCTGAACCTGTAAAAAACGAAAGCAGACATTCTATTCCAGTGACGAATGCTGTTTATCACGAACCAACAATTTCTAAACGCGAAACGTCTGTTGTAAAAGAAGAAAGAACTCGTGCTATTAATGAATCAAAAGTGATGAGCGATTTAATAGGTAAAAGAATTTCTGGATGCGGTGTAACCATTAATAGTTCTGATGAAGTTCAGGAAATAAGTAATCTGGTTTTTATTGAAACGTTGCCATCGGGTTACAAGAAATACAAGTTCGTGGCAAAGATTGAACAAGGCGGAGATACCTATACAGCCACTCCTTACATTTATTATTCAGCCGATGGAGGATTTATAAAAATAGACGGAACTAATTGCGAATAACAAAACTGTGCATGAAGAAAATTCTACTGTTTATTTTTCTTTCCGTTTTTTTCTTCTGCGCATTTTCGCAAGATTATTTAAATGGTAAACTCACCGACCCGCAATGGGGAGCTCGCGAAGTTTTATACGACAGAACACAGAACGGAATTACCTCAAACATTTTTCAAACGGTGTATAAAGTTTTTGAAGAAAATAAGACACAGATTTATTCTATTACAGTTACACACGACCGACAAAAAGGAATTATTCTTCTCGCCATAAAGCAAACTACAGGAATTTCCAAGGGCACTACCATTACTTATGATACTGAAGAACACGGTTTGATATTTACGAACAAAGGAACCACTGACACTTCATTTGCAAAACCTGTTTTTTACAAATACCTTTTATCGTTTACCGATGCAGTAATGGATTATCCGGTTATACATGCTGTGAAAACGGATGATGGAAAAGTAATTGAATTAGACCCGCTCAATAAAATTCGCTTACGCAAGCAGGCAGAAGCAATTAAAAAGATTGCACCGCAACTAGCACTTTCTGCAAAAGAAAAACCCGACAAGGCAACTGCCATTACCGAAAACAATTCGGGTAACCCGTTCAATGATTATTTGTTTCAGTTGCGCGATTCGGTTTATCGAATGAGTTATGATTTTACTCAACGCGTTTCTGAAATGCGAAATACGATGAGTGCAGAAATTTCAAAACAATTCGGCAGTCGTAAATTTGTAAGTGACGAAAGAAATTATGCCGGTGATAAAAGAAGAGGAACACCTGATGGTGCAGGACTTCTTATCGAAAACGGTAACGTTTTTCAAGGTAATTTTATAGAAGGAATTTTTGCAGGTGGTTTAGCATCGGTGAACAATGATTTATTTGAGTATTGCGGTGAATACAGTTTTGATACCATGAATGGTTTTGGCTGGTTGAAATATAAAAGTGGAAGTTATTTGCTTGGTCAATTCAGCAACGGAGTTTTGCAAAGCGGCACATCGCTTTGGAAAGATAAAAACGGTGAAATGTATTTTGGCGGTTTTAAAAACAACACACGTTGCGGTTACGGTGAATTACGCAATTCAAACGGAGGAATGTATTGCGGAGAATTTAAAGATGGAAAATTAGTGAAAGGTTACTCGCGCGAAGTTGACCCTTTTGGTTATGCTACTTACTCAAGAATTGAAAGCAGAGGAAAAACGCCCGTTGATGCCGCTGCTGCCGAAGATTTTTTTAGTTCGGTTTTAAGTGCAGGAAATTAATTCTGCTGTTACTCTAATTTCCTTTTTTACAACTCAAAACATGTGAATGCTGTAAATGAATAGCAGCGCAAATTGAAGTGTTGAAAAAAATCATTCGTTTTTATATCACTAATTCGTGTACAATTCATAAAAATTATTTTCTTTGAACCTTGTAAATCAGATGTTCGCACTAACGCTGATTATTAAAAAACAAAAAACTATCCCGATGAAATTTAGATTTTACTCCATTTTAGTTTGCTTGCTGGGAACCTTGGCTTTGAATGCACAAGACATTCACTTTTCCCAATTCTATTCTTCACCGCTTACTTTGAACCCTGCGTTAACAGGTAACTTCAACGGTTTTTATCGCGTAAGTTTTATTTATCGTAATCAGTGGCCTGGTCTTACGAGCAACAATCCTGCGTTCTCAACACCATCGGTAAGTGCCGATGTTTCGTTGTTGAAAGATAAAATTAAGCACGGTGCATTGGGTGTGGGTCTTTGCTTTTTCAACGACCAGCAAAACGGAAAAACGTTTACACAAAATCAAATTTTGCTTTCATTAGCTTACAACATGGGCTTTGGTTCTAAATCGCAATTCCAGTTAGGTATTGGATTGCAGGGAGGAATTGCAATGCACAAACTTGATTTCAGCAAATTCCAGTTTAATGATGGATTTGATGTAAACGGAAACTATGATGCTTCATATAACGGTGAAGTTTTCAATCCGGGAAGCAAAATAAAAGGTGTGTTCAACGCAGGTATTTTTGCGAAGTATGATTTCTACAAAGGCATGCGTGTTTATGCAGGTTATGCTTTCAATAATGCAACTAACTATAAACAGGATTTCTTAGCTAACAGTGCTGTATACCGTCTTCCTTTCCGTAGCACCGTGCATGGCGGATTTGAATTTGACATTAAAGATAAAGGAGTCTTAATTCCGGGAGTGTTATACATGGGTCAAGCAAAAGCAAACGAAGTTAACTTTGGTTTGACTGGAGGAGTTCACGTAATTAAAGATCCTGCTAAACGCGCTACTTTATATTTAGGATTGTGGAATCGTTTGAACACTGGTAATTACACACTGATTCCTAAAATAGGATTTGAGTGGAAAGGTTTCCGCGCTGGATTTGCTTATGATGTTCACTTAGGCAAACAATACAAAGACTACAAAAACATTGGCGGAAAACTTCCGCAAGGCTTTGAAATTACATTGAGTTACGTGGGCAATTTATTTACTCCTAAAGAAGATAACTACCTCTTCAATCCACGTTACTAAAATTCATTTCGAACTAAAATTTTCATTAACCCTTAAGTAAACTAAGCAACTCATGAAGTATTTTTTATTAATCCTGATGATTCCGCTGACATTGATTGCCTTTGCGCAAAAAGACGGTTCAGGTCTTAAAAATGTAGAGAAGTATCCGAAATACAAATGGCGTAAAAAATTAAAAATTGCCAAGAAAAAAATTGATGAAGGCAGTTATTACAATGCCGCTCAATATTTAGAGGATGCGTACAAAGACAAACCTGAAAAGCTTGTTATTCCTCACTTGTTAGGCGAAACTAATCGTGTATTACGCGATTACGAAGCTGCTGAGAAATATTATCAGGCTGTAGTTACTAAAGATGCAGAAGCTTATCCGGGCGACCAGTTCTTTTTAGGACAAATGCAGAAAATGAATGGCAAGTATGAAGATGCTAAGAAAACATTCAACAGTTACCTGGCTGCTAAATTAGATAAGGGTGATGGTAACTTTAAAGCTTTAGCTAAGGTAGAAATTGAAGGATGCGACACTGCACTTGCGTTAATCAAATCACCAACAAAAATTAAAGTAGAAAAAACTGAAGGTGCTGTAAATACCGCTATACAGGATTATTCTCCAAAACCACTTTCAGGAAATAGAATTCTTTTCTCTTCGCAAAAAACAGATACTGCGGTGAACTTGAGTAATACTACTTCAGATCACTACTCTTCTATTTTTACTGCAGAGAAAGCAGGAACTTCTTATTCTAACCGTACGGTTCTTTTAAGCCCGCCAAATGACCCGAAGACACATACAGGAAATGCAGTTCTTTCTGCCGATGAGAAAACGATTGTTTATACCAAGTGTGACCAGGCAGCTATCGTAAAAATGAAATGTAAACTTTATCGCTCTGTTAAGAACGGTGCTGAATGGACTAACGGTGAAGAGTTGAAAGGATTAAACACAGAAGATGCCACTGCAACAGAACCTACCTGGGGAGTTGACAAAGACGGAAACAATATTCTTTATTTTGTTTCGGACAGAGCAGGTAAAGGTGGTTTAGATATTTTCTATGCACAGGCAAATGCAGACGGCACTTTTGGTGCAGCAGTAAATGCAGGAGCAGAAATAAATACAGCCGGAGATGAGTTAACTCCTTTCTACGACAAGAAAAACAAAACACTTTATTTCTCTTCAAACGGTCATCCTTCTATTGGTGGTTTAGATGTGTTTAAAGCAGCAGGAACTCCGGGTAACTGGGGCGCAGCAGTAAATGCAGGTGTGCCAATCAATTCAGCGGCCGATGATTTGTATTTAGCTTTAGATGATAAAGCAGCAAAAGGATTTATGGTTTCTAACCGTGTGGGAACAACCTCACCACGTGGCGCTACTTGTTGCGATGATATCTGGACAGTAATTGTTCAGCGCGATATATTTATGAAAGGTATTTATGTAAAGAGAGGAGATGCAAGCAATACGCCTATTACAGGAGTAGATGCTTCTTTATACAAAGTAGCCGGAAATAATTTTGAGTTTGTAGGTAACAACATTACTACACCGCAGGCATTTGTTTTCCCGGTAAAGAGAGCTACTACTTATAAGATTAACGGAAACAAAGAAGGTTACTGGCCGGCTATTGATAATTTGACAATCAATGAAGAGGAAGAGCGCGATACTATTTCGCAGGTTTTCTACTTAGATCCGATTATCAAAATTCATATCAAGATACCTAACGTTTATTTTGCGTTTGATAAATCGAATGTGATTGATTTCTACAAAAACGAAATTGATTCTGTAGTGAAGATATTGACTGACCACCCTGCTTACTCAGTAGAAGTGCAAGGACATACCGATAGCAAAGGAACAGATGAATACAACGAAAAACTTTCTATCAAGAGAGCAAACGAAGTGAAGACCTTCCTGGTTAAGAAGAAGAGCATTGCCGAGAACAGAATTGTAGTAAAAACATTTGGCGAAAAAATGCCGGCTGTTCCTAATGAATTACCTACAGGTGAAGATGATCCTGAAGGCAGAGCAAGAAACAGACGTGTTGAATTTAAAATCATAACTGATAAACCGGACGATACTCCTGAGTTTGAAAGCTATGGTGAAGTAGTGAAAGAAGTAAAAACCGGACCCGGCTTTACTACGCACAAAAAGAAATAATTAGTTGACACTGATTTTCAAAACGTCCCGCAGAAATGCGGGACGTTTTTTTTTATATGCTCCTCTCCTTTCAACAATTTTAACCACACAACTTCGTCTCCATTTATAAATTCGCACCAAATATCTTTCACTCTTAATTTTAAAACAATGAGAACAAACCACGAAATCGATTACAAAATTTTTGGAGAAGAAATGCAATGTGTAGAAATTGAACTTGACCCGCAGGAAACAGTTGTGGCAGAAGCAGGTGCCTTTATGTATAAAGACCAGCCTATTCAAATGCAAACTATTTTTGGCGATGGAAGTAACAGTGGTGGCGGTGGCTTAATGAGCAAGTTACTTGGTGCAGGTAAACGCTTATTGATTGGTGAAAGTTTGTTCATGACTGCTTTTACGCATATGGGCAGTGGTAAAGCAAGAGTTGCTTTTGCTTCGCCTTATCCGGGCAAAATTATTCCACTGGATTTACAGCAGTTGGGGGGAAAAGTTATTTGCCAAAAAGATGCTTTTCTGTGCACCGCTAAAGGCGTGAGTGTGGGCATTGAATTTCAAAAAAAACTAGGCACAGGTTTATTTGGTGGTGAAGGTTTTATTATGGAAAAGCTGGAAGGCGATGGAATGGCTTTTGTGCATGCGGGTGGTCATATTATTGAGCGCGAACTTGCACCGGGTGAAACACTTCATATTGATACAGGCTGCATTGTAGCTTATACCAAAGATGTTGATTTCGATATTCAAATGATTGGCGGAATTAAGAATACCATCTTTGGTGGTGAAGGTGTTTTCTTTGCCGTGCTTCGCGGACCGGGAAAGGTTTGGTTGCAAACTCTTCCTATCAGTCGATTGGCTTCGCGCATTTATCAATACGCTCCGCAAACAGGTGGCAGAAAGGAGGAAGGTAGTTTACTTGGCGGCTTGGGAAATTTGATTGATGGAGATGGGTTTTAAGAATGCTGAATGTAGAATTCGGAATTATGAAATCATAAATGCCGTTACGAAAATTCGTAACGGCATTTTTGTTTTATGTTCTCCTCTCCTTAAATCACCATGCCTCCTTCCAAACGCCCAACACCTTCGTCCAAACGCCCAACACCTTCCTCAAGATGCCCAACACCTGCACTCAGATAACCAACACCTGCGTTCAGATGCCCAACACCTTCATCAAGATGACCAACACCTTCGTCCGGATGCCCAACACCTGCATTCAGATGCCCAACACCTTCGTCCAGATGACCATAACCTTTGTCAAGATGACCATAACCTTCATCCAGATGCCCAACACCTTCGTCCAGATGACCATAACCTTCGTCCAGATGACCATAACCTGTGTTCAGATGACCAACACTTTCATCCAAATACCCCACTTTTCCATCAAAATCACCCAAAACACCCCTTTTGAGCATACCGTCCTCCAAACACATCCAAAATGTGCAAAAATATTTAGTATTTATTTTAGCAAGTGTTCAAAATGCTTTTCCATTTTCGTTTTCTAAAACAAATTACAATGCGAAAAATCATCTTCCAGCAGCAAAACAAAAGCAAAGCACTCGAAGTGCGTTTAGAAAACACCGCCCCCGACAAATACTCTGTCATCATAGCGGGCTTAACCATGCAAAATTATAATCCTTGTCAAAGGGGTGTATGTGAGCCAACGGCAGAAAACGAATACCTTTTCGTTGAAAACGAAACATACTGCACCTACGAATACAAATCTTTAGTAGAAGCCAAAACAATCTTCGATTGTTACACAGCTAAGTATCTTAACCTATAAAAAATGTAATCGGTTTTGGGAGTATTAAAGATTTGTTTTGAAAGTCACGTTTATAAATATGATTCATAAAATGATTCCATTGGAAACATTTTATAAAGAATAATTATTTCTTTACTGTGAAATAAACCACCCAAATGATTAAAACACTAGATGAAGCCTACGAAAAAGTAAAACTTTTGGTAGAAGATTTTAAAAAAAATAGTGCGCGTTATATGCAAGTTGATTACAATGAGCATAACACACGAGTTGATTTTATTAATCCTTTTTTTGAAGCCCTTGGTTGGGATGTAAGCCATAAGGAGCAAAGAGACCCATATAGTCAAGAAGTGTATGCGGAAAAAACTGAAATAGAAGGAAGAGTCGATTATTCATTTTACCTCGCACCAGATTTTAGAAATCCTGTATTATTTGTTGAGGCTAAAAAACCTTCAGTTGAAATACATAATGAACTGCATTATCTGCAAACTATCAAGTATTCATGGAACGCAAGTTTGCCAGTTTCGATACTTACTGACTTTCAACAGCTACATATTATTGATTGCAGAGGCAAGGCAAAGGCAGGAGATAATTCTGTTTTTAGCGGTGACCATAAAAGATATGTGTATACCGATTGTACGTTGTCAGATCAAAGTGGACTTGAGAACTAATATTTAATGTGGTATTCATGATTAAAAATAAAAGAGTTTTTAAAGACATAGCAACAAAAATGATTGAGTGTGAAAGAAGCGTTCCGTTGTT
>CANJRM010000107.1 GCA_947476645.1 Bacteroidota bacterium | reverse complement strand
CGGCAACACCGAATCGAATTTATCTTTATGATACTCCAGCGACAGCTTGTAAACGTTCTTCAGCTTTTCGCTCGAATTGAAATAAGCATTGTAGTGCGAGGTAATATCCTGATAAGCCATGGTAGGCAGGGTGGCATGGTTGGTGGTGGAGCAACCCCACAGCAACATCAGCAAGCCGCAGAAAAAGAATAACGATAGTTTTGTTTGCCTCAAGGGAGAGTGTTTTTTCGAGGTATTTAACTCGTATGGAACAAAAATATTTTGTTTTAGCAGAAATAAAAGTTGAGCGGGGTAAACGCAGGGGAAGAATGGCTGACATTTACCATCAAACCGCCTACTCCAAAACTAATTTCTGTTTCCACTCGCCATCTTTAGTTTTTACTGCTATAAAATAAACACCACGCGCGAAGCGCGAGGTTTCGAGTTTAGAGTTTGTAGTTTGCAGTTGAACAGCCATTACTTTTCTGCCTGTTACATCGTAAAGGGTAAGTGTGCTGCCAATCAAAGTTTCATCAATTTTTATGTTGAGCTCTGTACTCGCTGGGTTCGGATTAATCCGCAATTCGTAACCTGCACTTTGAAATTCTGTTATACCGCTTGGCTCAAGTTTCACCTGTGTGGAGTCCTGTCCGGCATTTATTGGCAACACGTTTCCATTGTTATCAATCATCAGAATATCGCTAAGCCAAACATGCATATTATAATAAGAAACAGGCAAAGCGTTGATGTCGTCTGTATTAATAACGAAACGAACCTGACCTATTTGTCCAAAACCGTTGCGCGATACATGGTCAATCCCCGTGATAGCACATTTTAGTTCTCCTGACTGTTTTAAATCTTTCGCGATAGAAATTTTATTGGCAGAAGTGCCGAGCCATGAATTGCCGAACGAAGCAGATGTTTTTGTAGAATCAACAGCATGAGCATCATAGCGTAAAGTAAATGCCAAACCATAAACATTATCAGCAGGAATATTTATATCACCTAAAATTAAATTGCCAATAAGAGTATCGCCATCATGTGCGGTGTCTGAAACTAAATCAATAAATAAAACAACTGTAGATGAACGCCAGGGTTGTTCATCATCAGTCTTTGCATGCACTTGTCCAAAGTTTTGAATAATAGCAACTGTGTCATCTGCATTAATAATTCCATTGCCATCGCAATCAATATGTTTAAAGTTAACTCCGCCCAAAGTGTTATTCCAGTTAGCGCAAAACTGATATGTCCAGGTGAGGGACGGCATGTACCTTAGATACTGTGCTGAATCATAAGCTAATCCTATAGATAGTAAATCATTATTATCGGCTATGCCATTGTGATTCGCATCACCAGGCCAAATACATCCGGTGTTTCCCGTTGTACCTGGAACCGACACGTTACACCACTTCATTGTTTCGCAACCAATATTGTCAGTAACTTCAAAAGACCAAGCGTACATGCCCGGAGATTGAAACATGTAGTAAAAAGGGCGAGAAGGAGTCCACAACCCTCCCGTTCCGTCTCCAGCATTCCACAGATTTTGAATAAATGCGTTAGAACCACCAATTGAATCACAAACAAATAAAAACAGTGGAGTGTATGGTTGTATTCCAAAGCACATTGTGTCTACGGGATAAAAATGGTAATTGAAATCAGGAGGAAAAACTTGTCGAACATCTACATTTACAGACTGACTATTCTGAGCGCATCCGGGATATGTATAATGTACCCGATATAAACCGGAATCTACGACAGAAGAATTGGTTATTGATATTCCTCCCGAATAACCAACTGTATCACCTTGTGGTCCTGTCCAAATCGCTGAAAAATTTGTACCATTATTATACCCCCCTACTTCTAAACCGAAGTTTTGCCCAATACAAACTGTGCTGAAACTTAAAAAGTAAGGATATAGAGTGTCAGTTACCAATACAACTTGTATAGTATCAGAACTTGTATTACTGTTTCCATCTGTAACAGTTACTACATAGGTAGTAGTTGAGGTTGGAGATGCAAAAGGATTTGAAACATTAGTAGCGCTTAATGATGCAGAAGGCGCCCATTGATAAGTATATGGCGGAGTTCCGCTCAATGCTCCGGCACTTAATTGCACAGCACCTCCTAAACAAATTTTTTCATCAGACCCTGCTAAGGCTTTCAAAGAAGATGCATTGATGATTGTAAAGCCACTATCGCTTTGGTCATGATATTGACTGTAGTTAGTTATTGAAATTTTGATGAGCCCTTTATTGGTTACTATGTTGGGAACAACAAAAAGATAATGACCAAGATTATTTACCGAATCTGCAACTGTATTCCATGTTAAACCTGCATCACTGCTAAATTGAATCTTCGAGTAATTGCCACTGGCGTTCCATGTCAGGTTGATAGTTTGTCCAACAAATAAAGTCTCTCCTCCATTTGGATAGCTAACTGTTACGTACTGGCTGCTTAAAGATAAACCAACCATAATAAGCAAGGCGAGTAAATATTTTTGCATACCGGGTGATTGATTGTATAAATGTAAACGGTTTGGGAGAAATGGGGAGAGTTTTTTGAGGCAAAACTCTTCCGTAACTTGGTTGTTATTTATTTCCATCCTCAAACACTCCCTTTCCCGATTGTTAAAATAATGTGTTTAAACCCATTATTTTAACAATTCTATAAACAGAACACGCATTTGTCAAAATAGTTGCTGCCATCATCATTTCCGTTGCTGAGATGATTAGAATCGTTGCTGTTATCCTCATTTCCGTTGCTGACATGATGATGTTGAGTGCTGTTATCATCATTTCCGTTACTGAGATAATTAGCATCGTTGTTGTCATCATCATTTCTGTTGCTGACATGATGATGTTGAGTGCTGTCATCATCACTTCCGTTGCTGACATGATGATGTTGGGTGCTGTTATCATCATTTCTGTTCCTGAGATGATTAGCATCCGTCCTGTGCTGATTAGAATCGCTACTGTTCTTGTTAGCGGCAATGTGAGCTTACTGCAACTCCTTCCTAATCTTCAGCGGCAGTTTATTCTTCACCAATTCATACGATTGGTTGATGTAGTTTTTCCAGTCTTTCGTAGTAAAAACACTTTCCTGCTGTATGTAAATCCATTTATACCGCGCCAGGTATGGCGCGGGTATAATGCCACTGCGCGAGGAAAGCTCTTCAAACTCTTCGTCATTTACCTTGAGCGAAACCCGCAAAGGCGCATTGAAGCCCGTAACGCAAAACAATTTACCTCCTATTAAAAAGCATAAATCGTGTCCCCATTTCACATCTTCGGTTACATGGAGCAACGAATTGCAGTAGTCGCGCAGTTAAATCCATAAGCAGAATAGTAGAGATAACAAGAGGATTAATAATTAAAAAACGGGAGTGCGAAATGTAGTAGGGCTTATTCTGTTTGCGGTGCGCAATAAAATAATTGAACCTTAAGAAACCGAGTCGCTTTCTTTAGGAATTCCGGCTGCTAAAGGAATATTCAGTTTTATCCAATACAAACCTGTTTCGCCTATGGTTTTCGAAAACTGTTCAAACTCCACGGGCTTTACAATGTAGCTGTTAGCTCCATATTTATAGCAGTTGAATAAGTCCTGTTCTTCGCGCGAAGAAGTGAGTATAACTACAGGTATCAATCGTGTGCGAATATCTGTTTTGATTTGACGCAAAATTTCAATGCCGCCAATTTTCGGCAATTTCAAATCAAGCAATATCAATTTCAAATTGCTCGATGGGTCAATGTCTTCATACTTGCCTTTCGAAAAAAGAAAATCCAATGCTTCCATTCCGTCATCAATATGAAGCAAGTGATTGGCTAAATTCTGTTTGCGCAAAGCGCGAATAGTTAATTGTGCCTCGTGAGGATTATCTTCAATCAGTAAAATTTCAACTTCATTTGTTTCCATAAGCACAGAAAAACTTCTTAACTATTATCTAAAGCACCATATCTACCGCATGTCGGTTTTTCCTACTACAAGTAAACGCAAGTATCGTTTTTTATTTGCCAAATATTCATCGTAATTGACAAGTATTAACTTGAATTTTACCCGAAGGTATCTGAAAGAATCACGAATCAATTACATAGAATTCCATTGGTAATAAGACAAAAAAAATAGGCATACAAAGCTGTATGCCTATTGATATTTTTTGTTGCTGTTATTTAAAACAAATTCATCCAGCCGCGCATTGCCTGCCAGCTTGAACCTTCCACACTAAATGCAATAATTGCCCAAATCAAAAATGAGAATGGAGTAAACACGGTAATGATGAACCACTTTTTTTCATGCTTCAAGTGCATAAAAGTTCCCATAATGAAATACACCTTAATGATAGATGCAATGGCCATAATAAGGTTTACAAAAATTTTACCCTTACCTTCTGCACCCATAAAATGGTCATAAGTAATAGCAATACCAACCTCAGCAATAGTTACCAAAGACAGAATGATAATCGTCTTCATTACATCTTTCTTGCTGTCGTTGTATTCGCCTTCTGTCCAGTGTAAATGTCCTTGTACCGGTTCGTCAAAGTTCATAATCGTATGCGTTAATGGTTAATAGTTATTCGTTAATAGTAATACAGATTAAAGAAGATAAAAGCAAAGGAATACATACACCCAAACTAAATCCACAAAGTGCCAGTAAAGACCAATTTTTTCTACCATTTCATAGTGACCAACTTTATCAAATTTTCCGTTGGCAGCAGAAACAGCTAACCAGGTATTCAATACTACTCCACCTAACACGTGCATACCGTGGAAACCGGTAATAACAAAAAACAACTGACCGAAGTTTTGAATTTTAGTAGTTAAGGCAACACTTGTTGGAGTCATTCCCTCACTTATTAAGTGAGTCCACTCTAAATACTGGCAACCCAAAAATCCAATTCCGCAAAGGATAGTTGGAATTAAGAATTTAACCACGCCATCTTTGTTCATTCTGTAACCTTCCTGCACTGCACGAACCATCGTCCATGAGCTCAAAATCAAAAGGAAGGTCATAAAGCTTACAAACACTAAAGGCAATTTCAAATGTTCTAAACCATGAACAGGAATAGAAGAGAAAACTTCTGCGGGTTTAGGCCAGCTTTCTGATTGCGTAAAACGCAATGAAGCGTAAGCGATAAGAAACGAAGCAAAGGTAAATGTATCGGAGATGAGGAAATACCACATCATTACTTTTCCGTAACCAATTTTGAAGGGCGAAGCACCGCCATCCCAAAGTTGTTTTACACTTTCCTCTTCGTGATGAGTTGTTGTTGCTGAAGACATATCTTTAAATTATTCGTTAAGGTTAATAGTTATCGGTAATTGAGAAAAAAGAAAATATACAAGTAAACCCAAACTGCATCTATGTAGTGCCAGAAACTTACCAGCAATTCAAGATTCAGTTGTCGCTTCGGATTGATGATATCGCGCAATTCATAAATAGGGTCTTTGCGATTTCTGAAAGCGCTTACAATAAACACCAGCATCACAAACAAACCTACAATGATATGCACTCCATGCGCAGCAGTAATCACATAAAGAAAAGACCCTGAAAGGTTTTCTGTCAACGTCATACCGCCTGCCTGCAACACACTCCAACCTTTTAGTTGAAGCACGAGGAACAAACATCCGAGCAAAAATGAAAAGAACATTAACCAACGAAACCGGGCAAACTTTGCTTTGCGATAACTGATAAGTGCCGCATGAATACAAATACTCACTCCTATCACCGCCATGGTGCTGAAAAGAAAAATGGTTGGCAATCTAAATCCTTCCCAACTGCGGTAATCTCCTTTCTTCACTAACAATGCGCTTGTTAAAGCGGCAAAGAACATAGTCATTGAAGCCATCGCAATCCATAACGCAAATTTTTGCGGATGAACCCCGGTGTATTCGGTTTTCTCTTTTAATATATCCTGTTCACTCAAAGTAACGTTCATATTTTTCCAAACAACAAAGCCAATTGCATAACCGGCAAATACAAAAACGAACCAAACATTAACACGCGTGCGGTTTTGTCATCACATTTTCTGTAATGCTGCCATGCCATCCATAAAAAAATAATTCCTGCGGCAGCTATAAAAGTATTTCCGATGGTTCCCACCATATTGAAAAAATAAGGAATCATAGAAACCACTAAAAGCATGGTGCAGTAAATCACATTTTGAATAGCACTTGCTCTTGTTTTACCACTAACCGAAGGCAACAACATAATTCCTGCTTTCTTGTAGTCATCATATTGCAACCATGCAATACTCCAGAAATGCGGAAACTGCCAAAGAAACTGCGTGCTGAATAAAATCAGTGCAACAAAATCAATAGTTCCTGTAGCGCATACATAACCAATCATTGGAGGTAATGCACCAGGAATAGCTCCAACAAAAACAGCAAACGATGTAACTCTTTTTAATGGTGTGTAAACAAAAGCGTAACTCAATAACGAAATAGCAGAAAGAACTCCTGCAGTAGGATTAAAGAAATAAGTGAGAATAATAATTCCCGAAATTCCCATTACCCCCGCTGCCATAATTGCTTCCAAAATATTCATTCGCTCAGTCGGCAGTGGACGAGCTTGAGTACGCGTCATCAACTTATCAATGTCTCTTTCTATAATCTGGTTAATAGCGTTCGATGCGCTGGTCACTAACATTCCACCAATAGCAAGAACAAAAACATGCGTAAGATTATACAGACTTCCTTCGGCAAATAAATAACCTATAACTGCAGAAAACACTACCAAAAAACTAAGACGAAACTTAGCCAGCATGCTATAGTCACTTATCTTTTGACGGATAAGTTGTGTTGCACTAAGTTTTATTGTTTCAGCTTTTACCATTTCTAATTCCTATTCAATATTCTTTATCTCCATTAATTATTCGTGCGGAACTTCACCGGGCTTCAATGCTTCTGTTTGCGGAATGTATTCTCTTCCGTTTACGCTGTAATCGTAAGGCCATCTGTGAACTGCAGGAATATCTCCGGGCCAGTTGCCGTGTAATCTCTCAATAGGAGCACTCCACTCCATTGTTGTAGTTCCCCATGGATTTGCATAGTCGTGACCATCAACTGTTTTTTCAGCGGCTACTTTTCTTCCATTGAAAATACTGTAGAAGAAGTTTACTACGAAGATGATTTGCCCGATAAAAACAATGATGGCGGCAATACTGATAAACTCAGCAAGGAAGTTGAAGTTGTTGAAGGTTTCAAAATTTGCGTAGGTATAATATCTGCGCGGAAGACCTGTCATAAAGTGCATAGGGAAGAAAATTGCATACGCACCAATCAAGGTAATGTAGAAGTGAATCTGTCCAAGAGTTTCATTCATATATCTGCCATACAAGCGAGGATACCAATGATAAACACCCGCAAACATTCCGAAGAAGGCAGATACACCCATTACAATATGGAAGTGCGCTACCACAAACATGGTATCATGCAACTGAATATCAATAGCTGAGTTACCCAAAATAATTCCTGTCAATCCTCCTGTAATAAACATGGAAACGAAACCGATAGCAAACAATGCAGCGGTAACTAATCTTACTTTTCCTTTCCATACCGTCCCAATCCAGTTAAATACTTTAATGGCTGAAGGGATTGCAATAAGCAAAGTGAATAAAGTGAAGATGGCTCCTAAGTTTGGATTCAATCCTGTAACAAACATGTGATGCGCCCAAACGATGAACGACAAAACTAAAATTGCAAGAATCGAAAATATCATCGCCTTGTAACCAAAAATTGGTTTGCGTGATTGCGTTGAAAGAACTTCTGAAACTAATCCCATGGCTGGAAGAATAATGATATAAACTTCAGGGTGACCCAAGAACCAGAACAAGTGTTGAAACAAAATTGGTGAACCGCCTTTGTAACCAAGCAAGTTTCCATTGATGATAATGTTGTTCAGATAGAAACTTGTATCAAGCAAACGGTCAAATTCCAAAAGAACACAACCAGCTAAAAGCGCAGGGAAAGAAAGCACTCCGATTACCGCAGTAAACATCAATGCCCAAATAGTCAATGGCAAACGGAACATATTCATCCCTTTTGTGCGCATGTTCAATACGGTTGCGATGTAGTTCAAACCACCGAGCAATGCCGAAACAATAAAGAGTGTCATACCCAAAATCCATAAATCAAATCCAAGACCTGAACCGAGATTGACTGCTGTATTTCTTAATCCGTTGATTGGAGGATAAGCTGTCCAACCACCCGATGCTGGACCTGTTTGAATAAAGAAAGAAAAAAACATTACTACACCGGCTCCTAAGAAAAACCAATATGAAAGCATATTGATAAATGGCGAAGCCATATCGCGCGAACCAACCTGATAAGGAATCAAAAGGTTTGCAAAGGTTCCGCTCAATCCGCCTGTTAATACAAAGAACACGAGAATAGTTCCGTGCATCGTAACCAACGCGTAATAAAACTCCTGACTGATTTTTCCGCCTTCTGCCCATTTTCCTAAAAATGATTCCAGAAAAGGAAAGGTTTCATTTGGCCAACCCAATTGCAAACGGAAAAGAACAGAAAGCAATCCTCCAACAACTCCCCAGAAAATTCCGGTGATGAGGAATTGCTTGCTAATCATTTTATGATCCTGACTGAAAATGTATTTCGTCAGAAATGTTTCTTCATGATGTTCTTCATGTCCGTGAACATGTTCATGATGTTCGGTTGCGTGTGCAGTAGCAGTTTCCATTTATCTTTATTTGTTTCTTCTAAAAATTATTTTTTCTCAAGCATAGCTGTTGGCTTCTTCACTTCTGCTTTTGCAGAATCTACAACAGGTGTTTCAGCAACTGGCGGAGTATACATGGGCGTTTGTTTAGCCAACCACTCATCATATTCTCTTTGTTCCACCACAATTACATCGCGCTCCATACCAAAGTGCGACTTACCGCAAAGCTCAGCACATGCTAACTCATAACGAAAAGTCTGCCAACGTGGTTGTCCTGTTTCAGGATTGATTGTTTGCCACCAAGGTTGCGTGCTTAAATAGGTGCGCATCTCTTCAGTTGTCATCGTTGGAGTGAAGTAAAATTCTGTTGGAATTCCCGGCACACAATCCATTTTTACACGGAAGTGTGGCAAGAAAAAACTATGCAACACATCCTGTGCGCCTAACTTCATTAATACCGGTTTGTTCTTTACTAAGTAAAGTTTATCGCTCATGAAATCATCATGGCTCTTAGGGTCTTCCCAATTAATACCTAATTCATTAGTTGGCGAAACGTGTGCCTGGTCAATTATTCTTTCTCCGAATTTACCATCCTTGCCGCTGTAACGAAGCATCCAGTTAAATTGCTTTCCTGTAGCTTCAATCACCATCATGTTTTTGTCACGGGCACTTGCGTCAAAAATTTTCATCCACTCATACATACCCATGGCGATTAGACCTGTAAGAACAATAGAAGGGATTACAGTCCAAATAACTTCCAATGTGTTGTTGTGTGGATAGAAGTATGCTTCGTGTCCTTTGCTTTCATTGTAACGATAAGCGAAATAGAAAAGCGCAATTTGTGTAAGTACAAACACGATTCCAATAATGAGCATGGTAACGTTGAAAAGAAAATCGGTCTTTACGCCATGAATAGATGCAGCCTTAGGTATCATCACCGGCATCAAAATTTTGAAACACATGGCTGAACCAACGAACATAAAAATCAAAAAGCTCAACAGAAAATATCCATTCCACTTACTCTGATTCACATAACTCACTTTTCCGTCCTTTAGGTCGGCAGCCAATTCACTTGCCTTGGCAATAAGCACCAGCACTGCAAGCAGCAAAACTATTGTAGCAAAAACCAAAAATGTTACCATGATATTTTTATTTCTTTCAGTTTATCAAATCAATTACGAATACGTTACAACTATTCTCTCACACTCTTTCAAATAAGGGTCGTTCTCAGGAGTGATTGGACGCTTAGCCAAATTACGAAAGAACAAGAACAAGAATGCTCCTAAAAATCCTATAAACACCAATACTTCTCCAATATTGATAGAGGCATAATTCAAAACAGGTGCTTCTTCTTCCCCTTCTTTTTTCTCTCCACCTTCTTTAGCTTCTTCTTTTTCTCCGCCTTCAGCTTTTTTAACCTCGGTTGCTACAGCTTCTTTATTTTCAGCAGCGGGAACTGCATCAGTCGCGGCTTTTGCTTCTTCTTTCTTTTCTGTTGCTTCTGCATACAACACTACTGTTTCTGTTTTGTTCAACGCTGCTTCTTTAGCTTCTCTCGCTTCTTCTACAGCAACTTTGTTCCAGTTTGGTTCAACAAAAGTATAGTTAAAGAAATCTACGTAGTGACCAAAAATCAATAGCGCAGAACCGAAGCCAATGATTTTGAAATTACGTTTGTTGCCTCTCTTGATTAAGAATATCAAAGGGAAAACAAAGTTAACTATCAACGCCAAGAAAATGGTAAACTTGAAATAGCCATGACCAAAACGTTTAACCCAGAAAGAAGTTTCTTCCGGAATGTTAGCATACCACTGCAACATGAATTGGTCGAACCATAAGTATGTCCAGAAGATTGAAAAACCGAAGAGCAATTTTCCTAAATCGTGAACGTGGTTTTCATTTACCTTAGGTAAGTAGCCAAGCGATTTCAAATAGATAACTAACAAAATAGTCATTGCCCATGCAGCGCAACCGTAGCTGGCAAAGTTATACCATCCAAAGAGCGTAGAATACCAATGAGGATCCAAACTCATAATCAAATCCCAACTCGCTGCTGATTCTGTCAACGCAAACATTACGATGAATGCTGCAGCTAATAGCTTTGATTGCTTGTAAACCTTAGGGTCTGTTTGGTCGGTACGAGCAAAGAACTTGTTCATATACCAAGAGAATCCTAACCAAAGACCCGCATAAACAAATACGCGGCTAACCCAAAACATAGGGGCAAAGAAAATTACTTTAGTTGTATGATTAGGTGTAACAATTGGCTCGTGAATAATGTGTTTCACGCCATCATACAAAGTGTGAACGTTCAACAAACCTAACACTACAATACCTGCTAAAATAAATCCGCCCACTCTCAAAAAACCTGAAAGCGAAAGGAAAATTCT
>CANJRM010000106.1 GCA_947476645.1 Bacteroidota bacterium | reverse complement strand
GCATTACCATTGATTCTATTCGCGTAACGGCTTTCCATAATCTGCCAACAGGAATTACCAAAGTGAGCACGCCTGTTAATGGTATGATGTATCCTGAAAACAGAGAGTGTATTCATGTCTCGGGAACGACTTCCGATACTGTAGGTTTCTATCAAATTACTTACGATGGAATTGCTTATACTAGTGTTGGGAATCCACCGTTTTCGTATTTAAGAGCAAACGTGCCCGGCAGTTTGCCTGACTATGCGTTGACGGTAATTGATTCAGGCGAAGTTTGCACCAATACTACTACTGCAATAAAAAAGGTGAGCCCAGCTTTAACCGAAGCTTTTTCTGTCTATCCGAATCCAAACCACGGAATTTTTGAATTGCGATTTAATTCATCTGCAAAAACAGACGGAGAAATAAATGTGCGCGATATAACGGGGCGAATTATTTATTCGCAAAAAACCGCTTCTCCTTTTTATGAAACCTCGATTGACATCAGTCAATACAGCCGCGGCATCTACTTTATTGAATACCGAACAGCTGATGGTTTGGGTGTGAAGAAGGTGATGGTGGAGTAAGAATTCTAGATACATCTCCGAAGGCTCGGGAGACTTCCGCGAAGGCTCGGGAGACATCCCCGAAGGTTCGGGAGACTTCCCCGAAGGTTCGGGAGACTTCCCCGAAGGTTCGGGAGACTTCCCTCAAGGTTCGGGAGACTTCCCCGAAGGTTCGGGAGACTTCCCCGAAGGTTCGGGAGACTTCCCCGAAGGCTCGGGAGACTTCCGCGAAGGCTCGGGAGACATCCCCGAAGGTTCGGGAGACTTCTCCGATGGCTCGGGAGACCTTTCAAAACACTCGGAAGCATCGTTTTTTGACTAAAAATGAAAGAAATCGCCCCTTTTAGCAAATTGGATACAAATTTGGCTAGACGATAGTTGGTTTTGCAGACGGTCATATATAATATGTACAAAACCAATTACCTCTAAAAATGGTTTTAGATGAAAACTGGCATTCGCTTTCTATTCCAAAGGGAGGTTCGAAGAAGTTTAATGAAGGGAAGTTTGGGGAGGGGAAGTAAGAAAACACCACGAATGGCAAAAATTATTTTTACCAATCACCATTAGACATACTTGGTTTTTTAATGTATGCTACATAACTATCTGCTATATTTTCCAAGTTCTCTTTTAACGATGCCATCAACTCTATTAGTTTATTACTAGGCATCGATGTTTCCCCAAATCCTGGGCAATCGATATCCTCACAGGGTTCAATAAGAGGCCAATCTATATTTGCGCATCTAGCATAATTGCAATGTACATTGTCAATGGTCATTTTATACTTACTATCCTTCATTAAAAACATAATGTCGTAAGAATACCTATAAATATGTGAGTTCATCATGAAGTCTGAACTAAATTCCATTTCACCTTTTACCAAAATAACACCGTTATCTTTATCATCATTTTGAATCGAATGTTTTTCAGCAGAAAGGTTTTTAACTATTTCCCCTTTTCCAGTGAAAAGGATACTTGCAATAGCTCCTTTGTTTATTGTTGAGGATGCTGCCCGCCATGTTTCCGCAATGAACATTTTTGTATCGGAATATATCTGAGTCTTTGCTTTCGTTACAGAATCAATTTTTTCCCACTTAAATTTTGCTTGTTTAACACCGGTTAGATTAGTAGAATTGTTATTCGTAATTGAAGATATTTCATCTCGCCCAATATCCGTGGGTTCTTTTCTACCAGTCAGAATTACAGAAATGTATTTTTTACTGGTACTTACAATAGTTCCAGTATATCTTGAACTATCTTTTAAAACGATAGTTGATTGGCTATGAATTAAACTTATCCAAAAAGTGATAATGGAAATAATCAGAATCTTTTTCACAGCGTTTTGATTTAGTTGAATAAATGTAAAATAGTTAAGAGATTCTGCCTCACTCAATCTTCGTCACCGGCACATCACTCTCACCGCTTCCCCAGTTTTTGTTTGGAGTTGCACTCATGTTTAGTTCAAGCGTTCCTCCGTTGGCAATGTCGGTATAGTTTAAATAACTCTTCGTGTAGTTAGCACCATTCAGTTTGGCAGAGTTGATGTAAACATTTTCTTTTTGGTTGTTGTTGGCAGTAACCGTAAATGATTTTCCATTTTCTAAACGAACAGTTGCTTTGTCCACCACCGGTGAGCCAATTGCATAATGGTCGCTGCCGGGGCACACGGGATAAAAACCCAACGCGCTGAAAACATACCAGGCACTCATCTGTCCGCAATCTTCATTACCCGATAAACCATCGGGTTTGTCGCGATACATTTCATTCATAATTCTGCGCACCATGCTTTGCGTTTTCCAGGGCTGCGCGGCATAATCATATTCATAAGCAATCTGGTGGCTCGGCTCGTTGCCATGCACATACTGCCCAATCATTCCCGAAATATCGGGCTGCTTGTGTCCGGTCAGTTTGCTCGAAGTAGTAAACAGCGTATCGAGAAAAGCCGCGAGCTTTTCCTTGCCACCGAGCAGTTTCATTTGTCCGCTCAAATCCTGCGGCACATAAAATGAGTACTGCCACGCGTTGCCCTCCGTGTAATTGTGGTCAACCTTATACGGATCGAAAGGCGTGAGAAAACCTCCGCTGCGCGGACGCATAAAACCGGTAGATGCATCAAAGAGATTCTTGTAGCTCAATGCGCGCTTCGTAAAATAGTTGTAGTCATCAGTCTTGCCGAGTTTCTTCGCCACCTGCGCAATACACCAGTCGTCATAACCGTATTCCAGCGTGCGCGAAACATTTTCACCGGCTTCCATAAATTTAATGTAGCCGTTGTCCTTGTAACTCTTCAAACCATTCTTGTCTTCCATCGCGCTGAACTTCATTGCCTCAAAAATTTTATTGGCATCAAAACCCGGAACATCCTTCATCACCGCTTCGGTAATCACCGGTATAGAATGATAACCAATCATGCACCAGGTTTCGCAACTGCTGAGTTCCCATATAGGCAACCGACCACCCTCCTGAAACTCGTGAATGAAAGTGTTCATGAAATCTGAACTGCGTTTTTTATCAATCAAAGTCAGCAGCGGATGTTCAGCACGGTAAGTATCCCATAGCGAGAACACCGTGTAGTAATTGAATCCGTTTGCCTCATGCACTTTAAAATCTCTGCCGCGGTATTTGCCGTCTACATCGTTGTAAATGTTGGGCGGAGTCATGGCATGATACAAAGCAGAATAAAAAGTGCGCAGCACTGTTTTGTCCTTGCTCTCAGCATCAATTCTTCCTAGTTCCTTGTTCCATGCTGCTTTTGCATCGGCAACAGTTTTGTCAAAATCAAAACCGGGTTGCTCTGCGTTCAGATTTTTGCGTGCGCCTTCAACACTTACTGCACTTATTCCAACCTTCGCATAAATCACTTCGCCATCAGCAGTTTCAAAACTTACAAATGCTTTAAGCAAACTTCCTGTATCGTGTTTAGAGTTTGTATTCACCGCATCTGCTTTTGCAATACCCGATTTTGCAAACGGTTTAGAAAACTGAATTACGAAATAGAGAATCTGATTATCCGCCCATTGCTTGCTCACCCGCGTTCCCGAAATTTCGTTGTTGCCCGTAATGTTTATTTCTCCCTGCTTCGCAAAATCGCGATGCGTCAAATCCAAAATGATATTGGAAGAAGATGATTTCGGGAACGTGTATTTGTGCAAACCTGTGCGCGTAGTCGCAGTCAATTCAACTTTCACTTTCGGCTTATCGAGAAATACCGAGTAGTAACCAGCACTTGCTTTCTCGCTTTCCTTTTTAAAAGACGAGGAATATTTTTTGTTGCTGAACTGAGGCTTGCCTACAGTCGGCATCAATAGAATATCTCCGTAATCACTGCACCCCGTTCCGCTAAGGTGAGTATGCGAGAAACCGTAAATCAGTTTATCGGAATAATGATAACCCGAGCAACCATCCCAACCTTTCAAGCGAGTATCAGGACTCAATTGCACCATACCAAAAGGCATTGTCGGTCCGGGGAACGTGTGACCATGTCCTCCTGTTCCAACAAAAGGGTCAACGTATTTAGTGAAATCTTTTTGCGAGAAAAGAAATGTTGTTGTTGCGACTGCAACGAGGAGCAGAAATATTTTTTTCATCCACCGAATGTAGAAAAATCGGATAGTCCTTAACGAACTCAAAATGTTTCTGCTGCTAACAATTCGGAATTATGTAACCACTTACATAGTTTTAAAAAACATTTCTATTTTGCATTCAAAATTCATTCGCATGAAAAATGTTCTTCTCTTCTTTCTTCTCTTCATCAGCACACAAACCTTTTCGCAAACTGCCGATGAAATAGTAAACAAATACATAGCTGCCACCGGTGGTGCCGACAAATGGAGTAAAGTGATTTCGATAAAATATATCGGCACTTACCAAATGGGTCCGGGCATGTTGGCTCCCCTCAATGGAATTTATGTCAGCAAACCCTTCAAAGGTTCTTACTCAGATTTTACTTGGCAGGGAATGACGAGTCAAACGGCTATTCGTGCCGATAGCGGTTGGAGCTATAATCCGTTTGGAGGAAAGAGAGAAACCGATCCTGTTTCTCCCGAAGAAATCCGTAGCGATAAACTCAACAGCGACCCGCAGGGTTTATTGTTCAACTACAAACAAAAAGGATACACCGTTGAATACTTGGGCACAGATGATATGGATGGCACCGATGTGTTGAAACTCCGCCTCACCACACCGGAAGGCGATATGGTTTACTACTATCTCGATGCTGAAACCTATTACATACTCAAAGAAGTTGACCGTGTAAAACTCAAAGATAAAGAGCAGAAAAGTTATGCCGCTTATTCTGATTTTAAGAAAAATGATTTTGGTTTAGTTGTTGCGTTTTGCGTTCAACGAATTGATGAAAATGGAAACGAGCAGGGAGGACCGGTGAACTATTCAAAGATTGAAGTGAACGCAACTATTGATGCGAAAATTTTTGATAAACCGAAGAATCCTTAAACCCCTAAATCCCCTAAAGGGGACTTTAATACAAAATGCAAATTCAAAACTGCTTTCTATGAAACAAATAATAACTCTCTCCATAGTAATTTTCCTCTCGCTTAATCTCTTTTCGCAGAAAGGAAAAGCTAAATCAACAGCTAACGATAAACCACAAGTAGCCACCGTAAAATTGACGAGTGCTGCGCTCGGAAAATTAGAAGCCCGTCATATTGGTCCTGCTATTACCGGTGGAAGAATTACTGCTATTGATGGCTTCAATAATGACCCGCGAATTATTTATGTGGGCACAGCCGGTGGTGGAGTTTGGAAAACAACATCAGGCGGAGCACAGTTTCATTCGGTGTTCGATAAATATTGTCAAAGTATTGGCGCTGTGGCTATCGACCAAACTAATCCGGATGTGGTTTGGGTTGGCACCGGAGAGAGCAATATGCGCAACACAGTTTCTATCGGCAACGGCATTTATAAAACTACCGATGGTGGCGATAACTGGGTCTTCATGGGCTTGCCAAATTCGGAGCACATCAGCAAAATTGCTATTCATCCAAATGACCCGAACACGATTTTTGTTGCAGTGCCTGGAAAATTGTGGAGCAATTCACCCGACCGTGGTTTATATAAAACTTCTGACGGTGGAAAAACATGGGAGAAGATTGTTTATGTAAATGATTCCACCGGTTGTGCAGATTTTGCACTCGACCCTAAAAATCCAAACACGATGTATGCCACCTTCTGGCAGTTCCGCAGAAAACCTTATGCATTTAGTTCAGGCGGTCCGGGAAGTTCGGTGATGAAATCAATTGATGGTGGCAAAACGTGGAAGAAAATTCAGAAAGGTTTACCGGAAGGCGATATAGGAAGAGCAGCGATTGCTCTCGCGCCTTCTGCTCCTGAAAATCTGGTGATGATTGTAGAATCAAAGCGCACCACTTTGTTGTTGAGTAATGATGGCGGTGAAAACTGGAAAGAGCAAAGTGCTGACGATAATATTTGCGCGCGTCCGTTTTATTTCAGCACCATTCAGGTTGACCCCGAAA
This sequence comes from Bacteroidota bacterium, assembly GCA_947476645.1. Lineage (GTDB taxonomy): Bacteria > Bacteroidota > Bacteroidia > Chitinophagales > LD1 > Bog-950. The sequence continues at coordinate 5,132 of CANJRM010000106.1, read as the reverse complement.
ATCCGAAACGTATTTATCGTCCCGCTTTTCAATTTTCATACAGCGATGATGGAGGTTTTAGTTGGAACAGAAGCGGAGCAACTGCAAACAGTTATTTACACAGCGATATGCACGCGCTTTACATAAATCCTAAGAATACTTCGCAAATGTATGTCGGTACCGATGGTGGAATTTACATGAGTGTAGATAAAGGAAACAATTGGATTTATTTAAACACGATACCGGTTGGTCAGTTGTATCATGTGCAGGTAGACGACCAGGAACCTTACAATGTGTATTGCGGTATGCAGGATAACGGCTCATGGAAAGCGCCTTCGCAATCACCGGGAGGAATTGAAAACGGTGATTGGAAAAATGTGGGTGGCGGTGATGGCTTTTGGGTGCAGCCCGATGCGGAAGACCACGAATTGAATTACAGCGAATATCAAGGCGGACATATTTCTAAATATGATGGAAACGAAAAACAATTTCAGGACATTCAACCCAAAGCCGGTGAAGGTGACCCGAAACTCCGCTTCAACTGGAACACGCCAATTGTAAAAAGCGCGAACAACAAAAACCGTATTTACATGGCTTCGCAGTTTCTTTACAAAACAGAAAACAAAGGAATTACCTGGGAAAAAATTTCACCGGACTTAACTACTAACGACCCCAACAAACTTAAACAGGAAGAGAGCGGTGGATTGACGAATGACAACACTTCAGCTGAAAATCATTGCACCATTTTTACTATTGCTGAATCGCCACTCGATGTAAATATGATTTATGCCGGAACCGATGATGGTAATCTGCAACTGACAACCGATGGAGGAAAAACCTGGACGAACCTCGCGAAAAATTATGCAGCAAGCGGAGTGCCTGCACAAACATGGGTAAGCAGTATTGAACCAAGCCGCTTTGATAAGAATGTGGTGTATGCCACTTTCGAAAATCATACTTACGGTGATATGAAAACATACGCAGCGAAATCTGCTGACATGGGAAAAACATGGAAAATGTTTTCGAACGATGTGTTCAAAGGTTACGCGCACAAAATTAAAGAAGACCTTGTGAGTAAAGATTTGCTTTTTCTCGGAACAGAAATGGGACTTTATACTTCTATTGACGGAGGGAATAATTGGCTGCAAATGAAAGGACATATTCCTGAATATGCTCTCGTACGCGATATGACGATTGAGCCGAAGACAAACGATTTGGTTGTGGGAACACACGGTAGAGGTGTTTTAATTGTAGATGATATTTCTCCGCTTCGAAAAATTAATGCAGACCTGTTGAATAAAGATGTGGCAGTTCTTCCCGATAGACCTTACGCTATCAGCAATGGTCATTATCAATATTTCTGGGATAGCGAATACGGATACGTTGGACCAAACTCAAGCGAAGATGCAGTGATTACTTATTATTTGAAACAGCGATTGAATAGCGGAAATGTGACCGTTCAGATTTATGACGATAAAGGAAACTTCGTAGTTGATTTTCCCGGCACTAAACGTAAAGGATTAAACATCATTACCTGGAACATGCGCATGAAGCCTCCACGCGTTGCAGAAGGTGGAGCCAAAGCAGATTTCGGTGCATCAACAACAGGTCCGCTTGTTCGTCCGGGAAAGTATAAAGTGAAAATTGTCGCAAACGATAAAACAGCAGAAGGCGAAATGACATTAGTAGTAGACCCTAAAGCAAAAACCACCGAAGCTGAGCGCGAAGAAAATTACAACGCTGTCATGCGCACCTATAAAATGCAGGAAGACCTAGCCACGCTGATGGATTCTGTTTTAGCGGAACAAAAACAGATTAAAGATTTGCAAGGTGAAGCACCGGTAGTAAAAGAATACTACGATTCGCTGGAAGCTATACGGGCTGAGTTAGTTCCTGTAAAGACAGGAAGAACAGTTTTGTTTGCCGATGAAGAAAAACTGCGCGATAAAATCAGCGATATTTATTTCGGTGTTACTTACAGCGACTTCAAACCCACTACTTCACAAAACGATGGGTTAAACAAATTGCAACGTGATATGAATACAGTTGACAAAAAATTAGTAGAGCGCAAGAAAATGTATCGCCCAAAGGTGAATGAATCGTTGAGGAAGAAAGGGAAACACGAACCGTATTGAGAATACAGAAGGGAAAAGTGCAAACTGAGAAAAGAGATTATTCTTGTAAAACAATTTTCGCTTTATGATTCCCTTTCAAAAACTTTTAGACGATAACAAACTTTGGGCTGATAGACAGGTTGAAGCTGACCCTGATTTTTTTAAGCGATTAGAATCACTTCAATCTCCTGAGTTTTTATGGATTGGCTGCAGCGATAGTCGTGTTCCTGCCAATGAAATTACAGGCACACGCCCCGGAGAAATTTTTGTGCACCGCAACGTTGCTAACTTAGTAGTGAATGGCGATTTGAATTTGTTGAGCGTGTTACAATACTCAGTCGAAGTGCTGAAAGTGAAACACATTATTGTTTGCGGACATTACGGCTGTGGTGGTGTGCAGGCAGCTATGACCAATCGTCACTTCGGTGTGCTGAATGAATGGCTCCGAAACATCAAAGATGTTTACCGCTTGTATCAAAAGGAGATTGATACTTTACCCACTAAAGAAGAACAACTCAATCGCATGACCGAACTGAATGTGAAAGAGCAATTGATGAATCTTGCAAAAACATCTATCATTCAAAAAGCTTGGAAGACAGAGAACGCTCCTTACTTACACGGTTGGGTTTATGCACTCGACAACGGTATTCTCAAATCAATAATTGAAATGCCGCCAAACTCACCACTCGACCCTGTTTATAAATTTGAATTGTAGAATTACTTTTTTTCTGCCGCGGTAATTATACCTGCCGAAAAAGTTTTTGTTAGCGGAAGAGAACCGATAATTTGTTCACTCATCCAAACAAGTTTTGAAAAGTAGCGAATAGATTTAAGAAACACTTTTTTAGGTAAGAAGAAAGGAATTGTTTCTCCGTTTATGCCTTCCAGCGTTACCGCAAAACTGATACTTACAAAATAAGTGCTGCTCAATAATTTCAATCCTGCTTTTTCAATGGCGTTTTCCAAATACGCTTTATCCATCGGCACATGAATATCGTAAACGGGTTTGTTCATGTTCTTCTGCAAAAAACCTGTAACACCTGCAAGGTTCGGAACGGATGTAATGAGAATGCCACCGGGCTTTACAAATTTCGAAAATGCTTCGAGTGCTTTTGCGGTATCAGTAAAATGCTCTGCCACACCAAAGGAACAAACCACATCAAACTTATTCAGCAAATCTGCAGGTGGTGCAAAGGCATCACCTAAATAAATTTCGCCTTCAATTCCATCACGTTTTAGAATTTGCTTCGATTGCTCGCAACCGAGTTGCGAGTAATCAAGTCCCGAAACTTTGAAACCAAATTCCTCGGCAAAGTAGGTCATGAATACCGAGTTACCGCAACCAATTTCAAGCAAACTCATTTGCTTTGTATTTTTTTCGGCAAAAAGTTGGTGATAAAATTTGTGCAGCATACGATAAGGATAATCGTTAATGCTTTTACTGTGCACGTCAATTTTTGGAGGCAAAGCAGATTCGCTCCAAACTTTTGTCCAATAAACTTCGCCTGCTTTGTCCGATAATTCTGCCATGGTAGTAAATGAGGTTGGCAAAAGTAAAATTTGAATTCAAATGAAAATTTCTTCAACACATATTAATAGCGGCCTCCAATTTTTGGAGAAAAAGATGTTTCAGATATTGTGTTCTATTCTTTTCTTTGGGGTAAAATAAAAGCACATGAAAAAAATCTACACCATTTTACTACTCTGTTTTTTTTCTTTTTTCTTGAATGCTCAGTACACTTGGGTAAATAAACAGGAACCAAATGCAGTTAAACGAGGGATGCCCGCATCGTTTGAAATTTATGGAAAGGGATATATCGTGGGAGGAAAAATTTCGAATTCGCCCGTTACCTATGCTAAAGATACCTGGGAATATGATGCAAGTTTGGACACATGGACTGCGAAAGCTGCATTCCCTTACAACTTTGCTTGGCCCGGTTATTTTGCAATAGAAGGTGTGGGATATGTGGTGGGCGGGCAAGATGATTCGCACGTTACTTATGTGAATACCATGTATGGATTTGACCCCTTACTAAATACATGGACGCAAAAGGCAAGTTTTCCCGAAGCAGGTGTTGGCGAAACTTTTCAATTTGTTTTAAACGAAATTGGATACGTAGGTGCGGGAACAAGAAATGCTGCACAACCAAGTGCTACGATGTATGCTTACAATCCCGCTAATAATACCTGGACTCAAAAAGCAAACTATCCGGGCGCGTTGAGTATTGATGCGGTTGGTTTTGCTATTGATAGTTTTGGATATGCTGGATTAGGTGGCGATGGAAACAGTGCTGTTTACAAACAGTTTTATAAGTACAACCCCTATACAAACACTTGGTCTCAAATTGCAAACTTTCCCGGCAAAGCAAGGTTAGGTGCAATGGCTTTTGTTATAAATGGTAGAGCATATGTGGGTGGTGGAATTTGTTTGATTGGCTCTTCGCTTTATTGTGTAAGTGATTTTTACGAATACGACCCGCAAGCAAATACATGGACTCCTGTTCCTGGCTTACCGGGCGCTCCGCGCGGAGTTACGGGAATGTTTACCATTGGCAACAGCGGATATTTTACAGGAGGGTATGATTGGGATAATAGCACATACTATAGTTACGTAAGTCAGTTCACCGATTGTGGTAATGTGATTAGCCATTTAACCTACACACCTGGTGATACACAAGAAATGAAACTCTATCCAAATCCAACCACCGAAGAATTGAATGTGGCAATTGACGGAACAGTAACTTCGAAATTGGAGTATGAAATTTATGCTATTGACGGCAAATTGGTAAGGAGCGGTAACACGGCTCAAAATTCATTTCGTATTTCTATCAAAGAAATGGCAGATGGAGTTTATCTCTTCAATATGAAAGACGGCAATACCAATTATACGGTGAAGAGATTTGAAGTAATGCATTAGAACTCGCTGAAATTAAAATAGTACCAAAAAAGCAATCGGAGTTTTTATCCTGGTTGCCTTTTTTTATTTCCCACACCTTGCTTCCACCCCGTTCCCGCCTTCGTTCACCCAAATATTTTTGC
>CANJRM010000105.1 GCA_947476645.1 Bacteroidota bacterium | reverse complement strand
GATTCATTAAAGGCAAAAGGATTTAATTCTTCTGACATTGAAAAAATTGAAGGAGGTTTGGTGGCTGCATTCGACATTACGTTTGCCTTCAACGTTTGGAGTTTGGGCGAAGAAACTTTACAGCGTCTTGGTTTTACCGAAAAACAATACAACGGCACTAACTTCAATTTGCTTCGCGAATTAGGTTACAGCAAAGAGCAAATTGAAGCTGCTAACGAATTTGTTTGCGGAACTATGACAGTAGAAGGTGCGCCTTTATTGAAAGACGAACATCTTCCGATTTTTGATTGCGCCAATAAATGCGGAACCAAAGGTCAGCGCTTTATTCATGCACACGGGCACATCCGTATGATGGGTGCTGTTCAGCCGTTCATCAGCGGTGCAATTTCAAAAACGATTAACCTACCTAACGAAGCTACTGTTGAAGATATTCAAAACTGCTACGAACTTTCATGGCATCTTGGTTTGAAAGCCAACGCGCTTTACCGCGATGGTTGCAAACTTTCTCAGCCGCTTTCGAACAAGAAGGATGAAGAGAAAGAAGAAAAGAAGGAAGCAACAACTGCAACTGCTGCACCGGCACCACAGGAATTCAGCAAGCTAACTCCTGAACAAGTTCTCGAAGCAGCGCGTGTGTTGATGCAGGAATCTACCGACACTAATTTCATGCGCGAACTTTCTCGCATTGTAGAACGCAAGAAACTTCCGCACAAGCGCAGAGGTTTTACGCAAAAAGCAAAAATTGGCGGACAAACAGTTTTCGTTCGCACCGGTGAGTATGATGACCAAACTCTCGGAGAAATCTTCATTGACATGCACAAAGAAGGAGCTTCGTTCCGCTCGTTGATGAACTGCTTTGCAATTTCGGTTTCTATCGGCTTGCAATACGGTGTGCCTCTCGAAGAATTCGTAAACAAATTCACCTTCACCCGCTTCGAGCCAAGCGGAATGGTTGACCATCCGAATATCAAAAACGCGAGTTCAATTGTAGATTACATCTTCCGTTTGCTTGCGTTGGAATATTTAGGCAGAACAGATTTAGTTCACGTAACTCCAAGCGAACTGGCTTTGCGCGAGCGCAGCACTTCTGATTTGACTTCAGATATTTCTGACGAGCCGATTAAAACGGTTACACCACCGAGCACTCATCCGGAAATGAAAGAACCGGTGAAGCCAGTGAAGAAAGAAGTAACTGAAATGAAAATGGAGAAGAAACTTACGCTTGCCTCTAACTCTATGGAAGCCTTCAACAAAGTAGCCGGAGAAATGATGGGCGATGCTCCACCATGCAACGTGTGCGGAAACATTACGTTGCGCAGCGGCACTTGCTACAAATGTTTGAACTGCGGAAACAGCATGGGCTGTTCGTAGTTTGACAAATACAACAAATAAAAAAACCGACCTTATTGGTCGGTTTTTTTAGGAAGATACTTGTTTGGTTTTTCTGGGTCGCCCTTTTTTTAGAACCCAATCTAAAGAAAGCTAGAATCGCCAATCGTTCGCCCCGGGTCCAAACCGGGGCTTTTTATTTTACGTAGGCGAAGCAAAATATTTATTCGACTTGAACAAATACATGTTACCCACTTTCTGGTGTTGATACCATTTATTTTTTTGTCACCACGCAGTCTCCATTTCAGAATCCTCTGTTATTTAGAAGCAATCCCTACCGTTTCATCGCCTCCATCCATTTCATTCTGTCGAAGAAAACTTCATTGCGGATGATGAGTTCGTTTTCAATTTCTACAATATCCAATCCTGTTTCTTCCACAAAAGAATGGCCTACAGGAATAGTTGCTTTCCATTTTAGTGTAAAACCCTTTTCGGTTGGAATAATTTCAATCGATTCCCATTTCCAGTTTGGGTTGAGTGAAAGCAATTTTTCGAAATACGGAAGTAGTTGCGCCTGTCCTTTTAATCCATTGCGTTTAGAAGGGTCGCTGTAAAAAGCATCAGCATGATAAAATTTCAAAAGTTCCAGGGGACGATTTCCGGTCCAGGTATCGAGCCATGCTTTGCAAAAGATTTCGTAGTTCATGTGTTTGAGATTTGTTTTAGTAAGAAGACCACCTCCGTCTCGCGCAGAGCCGCGAGCCACCTCCGCCAGCGGAGGACAAACAGCCAGATGTGTCTTTCTATTTCAAACGGTTCAATAAATTTTTCCCGCTCACGGCACTTGCAGTAATCAATCCGCTAAACAGCGCACCACCTACTCCACAGCTTACAATATCCTGACCGGTGAGGTAAAGATTTTTTACCGGTGTTCTTGGTTTCAAAAGTTTTTGGTCGAACCTTTTGGTGGTGTGGTCAATGCCATAAATTTCTCCGTATTCGTAATTAGCAAAATGCGCAGTAGAAAGCGGAGTGGAAAGTTCATAGTAATCAATCTTGCCGCGCAGTTCCGGATGCTTTTTGAAAAGCTCTTCGAGCAAACGCTGTGCTATTTTTTCTTTAAACGCATTGTAATCTTCTCCGCGTTTCATCCAGCGTTTGTCTTTCCATTTTTCATACCACGCATAAGGAGAGAGCGTAACAATTTCAATCGTAGTTCTTCCGGGTAAACGGTTTTCCCAATCAGGGTCTTTGCTCGAAGGGAAAGAAATATAGGTTACCGGAAACGGAGCATCTGGATTGTTGATGTAGTCTGTAATGTTTTTGTCGTGGTCGTATTGCTCAGGAAAAATCCAATAGTTGGCTTTGCCTAATTTCAATTTCTCATTCGATTCGTTGATGCCTATATACAAACAAACGTGCCCAACCGAAGGTGCCAGATTTTCAAACATCCTTTCGGCTTCAGTATTTTTCTGTTCCTGCTGGGGCAATAAATTTTTGTAGGTGTTGTAAACACCTGCATCGCTTATAACTACCTCTGCAAAGAACTCTTTACCATCATACATTTTTACTCCAACTGCTTTTCCATTCTTCACGATTACTTCTTTCACTTCTGCATTGGTAAAAATTTGTCCGCCATTATTTAAAATGGTTGGAGCAACGGTTCGGTAAATTTCCTGCGCACCTCCCACCGGATAGCATGCGCCCTTCATGTAATGTTTTACGAGCGCGGCATGCATTAAAAAACTGCTTTGCGAAGGCGGCAAACCATAATCGCCATATTGCGTGGCAAGCACAGCAATCAACTTTTCATTTTTGGTAAGTGATTGTAAAACTTCAAGCGTGGTTTTGTTTCCTTTCAATCCATTCTTGCGCAACAGATTTCCGAAAAAAGAACTCAGCCAATTCGGAAGAATTTTTTCGGCAAAGAACCAGCGTTGATTTTTTTGTGTGGTGTAAATCAAATTGACATACTCATCAATGGCATTTTCCTCACCCGGAAAATATTTTTTCATCTGCGCTTTAAATTCATCAGTGCCAGCAGGAAACTCATATTTATCGTTACCGAAAAAAGCGATGTCGTAAGGCGTGCCCATTTCTTCCCATTTCATTCTGCCTTCTGAAATGTAGTTGAACATTTTGTGCAACTCTGTAGTAGGTCTATGAAAATCACCAACGTAGTGAACGCCCACGTCCCATTCGTATTTGTTGCGAGTGAAAACATGTGTGAAGCCTCCGGGGGTATAGTGGCGTTCCAGCACGAGAACCTTCTTTCCTTCTTTAGCTAAGAATGCAGCAGTGGCAATGCCGCCCATTCCCGAACCGATGATGATGGCATCGAAACTGCCTTCAATTTTTTGTTGTTTGTATGATTTGGAGAGTTCTTTCATAAGGTAAATTATGTAGCACTAATAAACTTCGAGAATCGAATATAATTTGTTGTTGAACGAAACAGAATCGCCTTTCTTCTTGTCAATCAAATTTCTGCCAAGCGGAGAAGAAGGAGAAATAGCGAGATAAGTTTCGTTGTTCAGTTTTAAAGAACCTGCACTGATGGCAATGAAAAACTTTTCGTGGTTGGTGGTAACCAAACTTCCTACTTGAATTGTTTCCAACTTTTTGTCAATGGAAATTTGAGAGAGCATTTGTTTTTGCTTGATGGCTTCGGCTAATTGAGAACTGTTGTTTTTTATTTCCTGCGTCATCATTTCGCGAGAGGTTTCATACTTATCGCCTGCACTGCTTTTGGTTTCTTCGTTGATGGAATTGTTGGCGGTATCAATGGCACTTTGACAATTGTTTATGCGCTCTTCAATAAATTGATGGCAGAGATGAAGAAGATTTTGTTTGATGGAATAAGACATAGAGAACTATCTCTTTTTTCTGAAGGCGGGTTTTCCGCCTCTTCCTTGTGGACGTTCAAATTTTTTGTTGGGCTCGTAAGCAGGTCCTTCACCGAGTTGCGGAGGCAGGGGCAGTTTTTTTATTTCATCGCCAATCAAGTCCTCAATGCTTTTGAACTTGCGCATATCTTCGGGATTGATGAGAGTGAGCGCTACACCAGTTGTTTCTGCGCGTGCAGTTCTGCCTACACGGTGGATGTAATCTTCTGCATCGCGCGGCACATCGTAGTTAATCACTAAGCCAATCGAATCAATATCAATACCACGCGAAAGCACATCAGTAGCAACGAGCATCTGAATGTTTTTGTTTTTGAACTGACGTAACACTTCGGTGCGTTGGTCTTGTTCAAGGTCGGAGTGAATCGCAGCTATGTTGAATTTACTTCGCAACAAATCTCTTTCGAGTTCTTTCACTTTATCTTTAGTAGAAGAGAAAATTAAAATGCTCGAGAGATTCTTTCCGGTTAACAGGCTTTTGAGCAAAGCCATTTTCTGCGTGTTGTAAACTAAGTATGCTCCTTGCAAAACACCTGCGGCTGGTTTCGAAACCGCAATATTCACCTGCTCGGGATTATTCAAAATCTTTTTTGCCAGCTCCCGAATTTTAGGAGCCATGGTTGCGCTGAACATTATCGTTTGTCTTTGCTTAGGAAGAAAGCTGATGATTTTATTGAGGTCGTCACTAAAACCCATATCCAACATTCTATCTGCTTCATCGAGAATTAAATGTTCGATAGAATCAAATTTCACGTAGCCCATGTTCAAGTGGGCAATCAATCTACCGGGAGTAGCTATGATAATATTCGCGCCTTGTGTCAATGCTTTTTTTTCCTGCTCAAATGAAATTCCATCCTTGCCTCCGAAAATTGCAATGGCTGTAACCGGAGTAAAATAGCCAAAGCCCTGCATGGCTTCATCAATCTGCACAGCGAGCTCGCGAGTAGGCACAATGATGAGCGTGTTCACCACGTGCTTATGCTCCTTGATGATTTTATTAATCACGGGTAGCAGGAAGGCAGCTGTTTTGCCGGTGCCGGTTTGCGCGCAACCGATGATGTCTTTGCCAGCTGAAATAATAGGAATAGAAAGTTCCTGAATGGGGGTCGGCTTTTCGAAATTCATCGAGCTAAGCCCTTCCATCAATTCAGGTTCAAAATTAAAGTCGGAAAATTTCAAGGGAAGTAAGAATTATGTAAGTGAAAATAATATTCAGCAAAGGTAGTTTAACTACGGCAGCAATCTTCCGTAACTTCTCGGGAACGGAATGGTTTCTCGAATATGTTGCAAGCCGCAAATCCAGGCCACTAATCTTTCCAGACCAAGACCAAAACCGGAGTGAGGCACATTGCCGAATTTGCGCAAGTCCAGATACCACTCAAATGCACTCATAGGCAAATCGTGTTCAACAATTTTCCTTTTGAGTCTTTCGATATCAGTTTCGCGCTCACCACCACCCACTACTTCTCCGTAACCCTCCGGTGCCAACAAGTCAACGCCCTTTGCATACCCTTTATCGGTTTCATCTTCCTTCATATAGAAAGCCTTCACTTCCTGTGGCCAGTTGTAAACCATTACGGGCTGACCAAACATTTTGGTGAGGACCGTTTCATCGCTTCCGCCAAAATCATCCCCACGCTTGAAGTTCTTCGCGCTGTTCTGCCACACCGGAATGTTCATCAGCTTTTCATCCGTGTCCTTGACTTCGTTCTTCAACTTGTCAATCTTCGATTGGTTAAAGTTGATTTCACCTTTCTTCAATTCACCGCTGGCAATCTTGGCTTCGCGTTCTGCAATTTCAATTTGTAGCTTCGCCTTAGCAGCCTGCAATTCCGCTTCTTCTTCGGCTAACATTTGCAACGAAGTTTTTTCGTTCACATCCTTCTCTCCTTTAATCACGCTTACCGCATCTTCATATTTCATACGAATGAACGGCTCACGAACTTTTTCAAGGAAACTAATGTCGCGGTCCAAAGCTTTCAATTCTTCCTTTTTGTTTTCAAGAACCGTGCTCACCACATATTGAATGAACTCTTCTATCACATCCATGTCCATCTTCAAATCATAGAAAGCCATTTCCGGCTCTATCATCCAGAATTCAGAAAGGTGTCTGCGTGTTTTAGATTTCTCAGCGCGGAACGTTGGACCGAAAGTGTAAATCAAGCCCTGCGCCATGGCCATTGCTTCGCCATACAACTGACCCGATTGAGAAAGGTAAGCCGGCTCACCGTAATAATCGGTTTCAAACAAAGTGCTGGTTCCTTCGCAGGCGTTGCCTGTGAAGATAGGTGCGTCCATCTGCACAAATCCCTTCTGTTGAAAGAAAGTATGAATGGCAAAAATGATTTCGTTGCGCACGCGCATGATTGCCCACTGTCTTCTTGAGCGAAGCCAGAGGTGTCGCTTGTCCATCAAAAAATCAACTCCGTGTTCCTTGGGTGTAATCGGAAAGTCTTCAGCAACACCAATTATCTGCAGCGATGAAACATGAATTTCATAGCCGCCAATCTGTTTTTCGTCTTTAACTACCTTGCCTGTAACAGACAAGGAGCTTTCCTGTCCCAAACGCTTAGCGGCTTCGAAACTTTCTTCACCCACATTATTCAAATCAATGACCGCCTGGCAGAAGCCCGTGCCATCACGAAATACCATGAACACAATTGTTTTGCTGTCGCGCTTTTGTGCGTTCCAGCCCTTTAGTTCTACTTCCTGTCCTTCGAACTTCGATAAGTCTTTAATATACGTCATCACTCTGTTTTTAAAGTCCGCGAATATAAAAAAGCATTTTTTGCTGTGGCGATTCGCGTGAAGTCCGAATCAGAGATACGGATACTTTATCTTTGAAAGGAACAATCCGTTGGGCGGTGCGAGATAGTGAATGCGGAAATTTCCTTTGTTGGTTACCACTTCTTTAAACTCCTCTAATTCAATTTTTCCTTTACCGACCATCAATACGGTGCCAACGATTTTCCGAATCATTCCGCGCAAAAAGCGATTAGAGGTAACAGTAAACCGCAATACTTCCCCACTCTTCATTTCATAGCCGGGAGTAAGAGAAGTTGAAGTATCGGGAAACTCAAATGGTTTTAGAATGAGGTGCTGCGAAGGAAGAATATCCCATTTGGCTTCTTTGATGTAACAGATATTGGTTTTGAAATCTTCACTGGGTAAACAAAGTGCGCTGAAGTCTTCAATTGTCTTCAGGAATTCAGTGGCTGGCAAAACTTTATCCCAATCTATTTTGTAGAAGCCCTGATAGAACGAATACTTCTTGATAAAGGAAGACTTGTCGAAATGCACGTAGTATTCATACGTGCGCTCAGTGGCATCGAAGCGGGTGTGTGCTTTTTCGGCTACGTCAATTATGCGGAAGATAGTGATGGCTTCGGGCAAAACACAATTCAAGCGGAAAAGAAAATTGACTTTGTCTTCAATCTCATTCTCGGCATCAAAGTGCATGTAAAAGTCTTTGGCATGCACTCCGGTATCGGTTCTACCGCAGCCCATGCTGGCTATATGATGACCTAAAAGTTTTTGAAGGGCTTCATTAATTGTTTGCTGAACAGTTGCAGCGTTCTTTTGAACCTGCCAGCCGCAATAATTTGTTCCATCGTAAGACAAATGCAGAAAGTAACGCGTTTTGCTCATTATACTTTCTCATAAATTATTGCCAAGCCTTGTCCCACTCCAATGCACATGGTTGCTAATCCATACTTCACATCTCTGCGTTTCATTTCGTGGAGTAATGTGGTGGTGATTCTTGCACCACTGCATCCTAGCGGATGACCGATGGCTATGGCTCCACCATTCACATTTACTATTTCAGGGTTCAGGCCAAGGTCGCGGATGCATGCGAGGGATTGTGAAGCAAAGGCTTCGTTTAATTCTACCAAACCTAAATCAGAAACTTTTAGGTCGGCACGCTTTAATGCTTTTAGCGTTGCAGGCACGGGGCCAACGCCCATGCAAGCCGGGTCAACACCGGCTGCACCAACAGATACGATTCTTGCCAGTGGTTTTAAATTGAACTGCCGAACCACATATTCACTCACTATTAAAGTGGCTGCAGCTCCATCATTAATACCAGATGAGTTAGCTGCTGTAACAGTTCCATCTTTTGCGAAAGCAGGTTTCAGTTTTGCCAAATCTTCCATTGGGCTAAGGCGTGGATGTTCATCCTTTTCGAAAAAAGTCTTCTCTCCCTTTCCTTTATCTATTTCAACCGGAATCATTTCATCATTAAACTTCCCAGCTTCGTGCGCCTTTTGATATTTCAGTTGCGATGAATAGGCAAAAGCATCCTGCTCTTCGCGGCTGATGTTCCATTTCTTCGCCACGTTCTCAGCTGTTTCACCCATGCTGTAAGTGATTTCTTTCGAGAAGCTTTTGTTGGTGAAGCGCCAGCCTATGGTGGTGTCATACATTTGTTGCGCGCGGTCGAAGGCGGAGGTTGCTTTAGCTAAAACATAGGGTGCGCGGCTCATGCTTTCGGTTCCTCCGGCCACATAGATTTCACCGTCCCCTAATTTAATAGCGCGGCTGGCATCGGCTATTGCCTGTAAGCCCGATGCACACAGACGATTGACCGTGACTCCACTTACTTCAATCGGTAGCCCTGCAAGTAATGCAGCCATGCGTGCCACATTGCGGTTGTCTTCTCCACTTTGGTTGGCGGCACCCAGGATTACTTCTTCAATTTGCTTCACATCGAGCCATGAAGCGTTGCGCTCTACCAGCTTTTTAATTACTAAGGCCGCCAGATCATCGGGGCGGATGGAACTGAGGGTTCCGTTAAACTTTCCTATGGGGGTGCGAATGGCGTCTATTATATAAGCATTCATTTGTCGAAAAAATTTACGTTTGCACGCGAAATTAGTTTTTCAAAACTCATCCTTATGATTCAAAGATTACAGACTGTTTTTTTGCTCCTTGCTATTGTTTTGCTCGGATTGTTTTTATGGATGCCCCTGATTGGCGTGGAAGGGTTGAAATTTAAATACACGATTCAAGGGTGGGAACTGAGCCGAACGCTGCGCTTTATGGAGCAGCCCTATATCTATTACTTCAACTCTATTTTCACTGGCACAGCCATCGGTTTTTCACTCATCGCTATTTTTCTTTTCAAAAAGAGAAGCTTGCAGATGTTGTTTTGCTGGTTTGCGATACTGTTTGTTATCAGTGCCGAAGCGTTTACTTACTACAACTACCAAACTTATGTAAGCGATGGTGATGTGCTGCTTACTTATTGGAACCTGTTGGCCGTGGCAGCTGTGGTTTTTCAAATACTCGCTTTCACTTTCATCAAGAAGGATGAGAATTTGCTGAAGAGTGTGGACCGTTTGCGCGATTAGGCTTTTCGGTTTCCCCACATTGTTAGAAAGATTTTCTCTCCTCCTGACACTGCTATTTATTTTCACCCCAAAATTACCTTATGGCATCTATTGATGAATTGAAACGCACGGCCTCGCAGGTGCGCAGAGATATTGTTCGCATGGTTCACGGAGCTACCAACGGGCATCCGGGAGGTTCGCTCGGATGTACAGAGTATATGGTAGCTTTATATTTTGAGGTAATGAACCACAATAAAAATTTTACGATGGATGCGCTGGGAGAAGATGTGTTCTTTCTTTCACAAGGACATATTTGCCCGGTATGGTATAGTGTGTTGGCACGTGCCGATTACTTCGATACCAAGGAACTCAGTACTTTCCGAAAATTGAATTCAAGAGTGCAGGGCCACCCCGCCACGATTGAACATTTGCCGGGCATCAGAGCCGCAGCCGGCTCGCTGGGGCAGGGAATGAGCATGGCTATAGGCACGGCTTTAACCAAGAAGCTGAACAAGGACAATTCGCTCGTTTACACACTTCATGGCGATGGTGAATTTCAGGAAGGGCAGATTTGGGAGGCGCTGATGTTTGCTCCGCATAACAAGGTTGACAATCTGATTTGTACGATTGATTATAACAACGCGCAAATTGATGGTAGTTGCGATGATGTGTTGTCCCACGGGGATCTGAAGTTGAAGATTGAAGCCTTCGGCTGGGATGTGTTGGAGGTGCGCGAGGGCAACGATATGGAGCGGGTGGTTGGCGCGTTGAAGGAGGCGAAGTCGCGCACCGGACAGGGCAAGCCGGTTTTCATTATCATGCACACGCAAATGGGCTACGGAGTTGACTTTATGCAAGGCGGCCACAAATGGCACGGGGTGGCACCGAACGATGCGCAACTGGCTGTGGCGCTGGGGCAGTTGGAAGAGACTTTGGGCGATTATTAATCTGCCTTCAACCGCGCGGGATGGGCGTGGGTTCTACGGCTATCGCTTTTCTTTAATTTTCTTTTAGAATTTTACCTACGGCTATCTGCCCGCTCTGTGGGGTGATGATGGTGACTACGTAATTACCATTGGGCAGGTCGGCTATGGAGATAGTTTGGGCTGTGGTGGTGATGGTTTTGCGATTTGACCGAACCTTAGGGCAAAACGCAAATCTTTTTTAGCTTTCTGATCCGAATGCTCAAACCTTCTGGCGTTAATCTGTGCGTTTTGGGGTCGGAAATAGGCTCCATAACATTCAATCACTCGATTGTCTTTGTGCTGAACACACCAGAAAAATAAGAATTGTCGTTCATTTCCTTGGTTGACATCAAACCCTTGTCAAGAGTCATGTTTGTGCGAGGGTAAAATTTAGAATCAGAACCTTTTAGCGCACTTTCAGACATAAAATTGGTATTAATGGTTTAAAAATACGTGTTTGTAAACTGAGATAGCAACTACTTTTGTAAAATATATTGCTCTCTCAGTTGAGTTACTATATAATTTTATAAATTGGATTAACCATTTAGTCCGCAACGCAAATACAGTGCGTAGTGGCGAAGTAAGTTTGCTGAAAAATGGTTATGAAAAAGCAAATCAGTATTCAGTCGTTCTTTGAGAAATATCCGGATGATGAATCGTGTTATCGTTACCTGGCAG